>JBDLJM010000019.1 GCA_039714315.1 Bacteroidota bacterium
AATCCCTCACGCAAAAAAAAGTGCCTAAAGCTGATATTACAACTTTAGGCACTCTAAGTACTCTATAACTTTAGTCACTTTTTTACAATCCTCCAAGCATAGCTTCTATCTTACTCAAATCCGGCTCTATAATAACTTCGATTCTTCTGTTTTTTGATTTTCCTTCAGAAGTATTGTTTGTAGCAACTGGAATATATTTACTACGACCTGCAGCCGTAATTCTTGTAGGGTCAATACCTCTTGTATTCATTATCAATCTAACAATAGCAGTTGATCTCTTAACTGATAGATCCCAGTTGTCGATTAAAGTCCCGTTTCCTCTATATGCATCAGAATCGGTATGTCCCTCAATAAGTATATTAATATCGTTCTGAACCGCTAATACACCGGCAAGTTGGTTTACGGCATCTTTACCCTGTGCATTTACCTGCCAGCTTCCCGAAGGGAACAGCAAGCGGTTTTCTAACGAAACATATACTTTTCCATTGCGTTGTTCAACGGTTAATCCTTTACCCTCGAAACCACGTAGAGCATCAGACAAACTATTCTTCATTTGAGCTAAAGTATTTTCGCGCTCTTTCATTAAATATTCAAGCTCGGCAATTTTCTTTTCTTTAGCCTTGAGTTTAGAACCCTCTTCGGCTAACAGAATTCTCGCTTTTTCTAATTCCTCCAGTAGCTCTAAGTTCTTTTTAGCATTTTTTGCCAACAAAGCATCACTTCTGTTTGTTAACATTATATACGATTCTTTTAGAGCTGCATGATCTTTTTCCAGTGCTGAGTATTTTCTTCCCAACAGGTCTGCTTCTTCCTTTAATGCCGATAACTCATGGCTAACTTTACTTAACCTGTTCTGACAGTCGGCAAGATTTGATCTGAGGTTTATATTTTCTTCTTCCAAAATATCTCTTTCACCCAATACTCGGTCGTATTTAGACTGTAAATCATTATGTATTTTCGAAGAAACACAAGAGCTTAATGAAGCTGTAAGAGCTATAAATGCGATTATTTTTCTCATATTAATGGTGTATGGTTTTCTTAATAACGTAAAGCAAACATAAATCTTATTTGAGGTTAAATCAAAATTTTAGTAATTTTTACGTTGAATTATTTAAATTAGGTGTTTCTACCACTTATCAATTTTATTAGTAACGCATGAGAGATTATTCAAGGGGTTTACTTTTTCGGAGTTAATGGTTACTTCGTAATTGAGGCGGAATCCTTTTAATCCCGGTCATTGACACAGTCTGTGAGCGGAGTCGAAGAATATATAACCGATAGCCCAACCCGCAGCGAATGCGTAGGGGTATGCCAAAAAAAAACAGAAAAATGAATAAGATAGAACACATAGGTATCGCCGTTAAAGACCTCGAAAAGTCGAATGAGTTATTTACTAAGTTATTTGGTAAAGCGAATTATAAAATCGAAGAAGTGGTTTCGGAAGGAGTAAAGACATCGTTTTTCGAGGTGGGTCCTAACAAAATAGAGTTGCTGGAAGCTGCAAATCCTGAGAGTCCTATTGCAAAATTCATAGAAAAAAGAGGTGAGGGGATTCATCACATAGCTTTCGAAGTAGAAAATATAGAAGCTGAGGCAGAGCGGTTGAAAGATGAAGGTTTTACAGTATTAAATGAGCATCCCAAAAAGGGTGCAGACAATAAGAAAATTGTTTTTCTACACCCAAAATCCACAAATGGCGTATTGATAGAACTGTGTCAGGATATCCGTAAATAGACTGCACAGATTAAAAAACCCTTACGTAGCCAATAAAAGGTATTGGTGTTCCGGCTTCTGTTACAAAACCAATACCAATATCAAATGCATTTTTTCTTGCTATAATTCTTATTCCGTGAATACCTATGTAAATACCATTTTCACCTGTTATTAAATAATTTTCAGTCAATAAAGCTATATAGTTGCTTACTCTGTGGGTTCCGGAGAACATTATGGCCGGATCGCCGGAAGTGCCACCCGTGAGTCCTATTCCTCCACCAACAGAAAAATTACTCTCGGACGATCCAAAGGTAGTAACGGCATAGGGTAGTGTAAAAGAGCCTTCTTCAGTAATCATCGTGCCAAAGAATACCCCTCCTCCGGCATGTATTTTCTCGGTAAGCCTGAAACCAACTTTTGGTGTGAAGAAAATGATAGGGTTTCCATTTACGAGAGAGATAAATTCAAATCCACCTCCTATTGAAATGTTTTTTGTAATACCATAATTGAAGAAATTCAGTAAAACTTCCATGTTTTGGTAGTATCCATTTCCTTTTTTTATCGGAATTGCGGTAGGAGCAAAAAAGTATCTGGTATCGTGTAAATTCGGGAACTTGAATTTTCCGTAGTATTCGTAATCCTCTATTGACTTTATATCCATGTGGGAGAGGATTATTTCGGCATTATCTGTTTTTACCACTACTTTAGAGCTGTCTCTACTGATAATCCGGCCGACATATTCTTCACCGTCGTTCATAGTAATAATATTCTTTCTAATACCCTTTATCGTATCAGTTTCTGTTTGAGCAAATACATTTATATTTGATAGGGCAAAGAAAAAAAGCAGTAGTGCGATTACGTGTACATTTTTCATATCTCTTTAGTTTAGGTGTTTTCAATACTGAAAATTCAAAACGGATATAGTCTGCAATAATGTTTGATGAAATTTTTTGGACTGTTGTAATAGATTTCACCTATTACATAGGAGGTTGGTTATGATATAGCGATTATGCTAATATCAGTGTAAATATTATAGTAAATTTAGTAAAAGTAATTGGATTTGATACAATATTTAGCGGATCTTTGTAAGATAGAAAGAATTGGTATTCATCTTATAATTAGGGAAATATTCTAAAATTTAATGAATAAACATTACTACTTACTACATATACAATATTTGGGCTTCCGTTTTCACGGGTGGCAGAAACAAAAGGATGTGAAAACTATTCACCTGATGATAGATAAGACTGTTCGTTTTGTGTTGGGGCACGATGATTTCAAGACTTTGGGAACGAGCAGAACAGATGCTTTGGTTTCGGCTAATCAAAGTGCATTTGAGTTGTTTTTAAAAGAAGAAATAGATGAGTCCGAATTTTTAAAAGAGATGAATAAAAATTTGCCTTCTGATATTAAAATAACTGACATAAAAGAGGTTGATAATAAATTTAATATCATTAATACTCCTAAGATAAAAGAATATTTGTACCTGTTTTCTTTTGGCGAAAAGGCTCATCCTTTTAGTTCGTCTCTGATGAGTTCTTTTACTTATGAGCTGGATATTGAATTGATGAAAAAAGGGGCTAATCTGTTTTTAGGGATGCATAATTTCAGAAGATACTGTACAAAGCCATCTGAGAAGACCAATTTTCATAGAGAAATGATTGTTAGTGAAATTGTAGAAAACGATATTTATAAGGCTAATTTCTTCCCCGAAAAAAGTTATTTATTCAGAATAAAATCTTCCGGATTTATGAGAAATCAGGTAAGACTGATGATGGGACAATTATTGATGTTGGGAAGGGGAGATATTAATTTGGAAGAACTTGAAATTTCTTTGTCGGGCGATGAAGAGTCGCCTTTTAATTATATAGCCCCTGCATCCGGTTTAATTTTGAATAGCATTGATTATATTGAAGATTAGTTTGTGGGTAAATTGAATTTTAGGTCTCAATCTTATTTTTTACATAATACATCGGAACAGGACCTTTATTTTTTGCAATGATCATGCCTCTTGATATGCAGTTGAAATTGTCTTTCACCAGATCGTAAGTACTTTGCGAAATATTTACAAAGCCTTCCAGTCCGTTAGATTCAATCCTGCTCGCTGTGTTTACAGTATCACCCCAGATATCATAGGCAAACTTTTTACTTCCTACTACTCCTGCTATTACCTGACCGGTATTAATACCGATTCTGATATTCCAATAGGGAATGTTAAATTTCTTTTTTTCTTCAATGTCTTTGGTAACAAATTCCGCAATTTCAAGTCCTGCATTTATCGCATCCATTGCATTAGAATTATTTGGAGAGGGTACGCCACCTGCGCACATATAAGAGTCCCCGATAGTTTTAATTTTTTCCAGGTTATGTTTCTCTATGATATTATCAAATTCATTGAAATATCTGTCCAGCTCTTTTATCAGTTCATCTTCGCTGAGTTCTTCTGCAATATTTGTAAATCCGGTAAAATCAGTAAACAATACAGAAACTGACTCATATTTACGGGGTGCAACTTTTGTATTATGTTTAAGCTCGTTGGCAATTCTTTTTGGTAAAATGTTCAAAAGTAACTTGTCCGACTTGTCTCTTTCTTTTTTTATCTGGCTGTTCAAACGACGCTGGTAAAGCATTCCCACAATAATTATGATCAGAATAGCCCCCAACAATATTGCAATTAAATACGATCGTTTAAGAATTTCGTTGGCAGCATCGACCTCTTTTTGTGCTATTCTTTGTTTTTGTATGGCTAATGCTGTGTTAATAGAGTCTGATTTAGATTTTTGTTTTGCTATCTCCTCCTGTACCAATGCATTTACAGCTGTTAAAGAATCCTGCTTAGCTTTGTTTAGAGCCGCATCTTTTTCAATTTCGATAATTCGGTTTTTATCTACTTCATGCTGCGCAATTGCAATTGCCTGATCTCTAAGTATTCTGGATTCTCTTGCTTTTTGAGCCTCTAAATCGGCTTTTATTCTTTCTTTATCGGCTATTTCTTCTGCTGATTTTTTCTGGAACACAAGTGCATCTTTTTCAATTCGCTCTATATTAATTCGTTTTGAATTTAGTTTGGCTTCGTGTGCTTTGTTTTCGTTAGTGATATTATTTTCCTCCTCCAGATAATTCGATTTAAAATCCCTTTCTTGTTCATAACTTCCCATCGCACCATAAATTTTAGACTTAAACAGCAGTGCTTTGGAAGTGAGCTCAGTAGTATTGTTTATCCTGCTGCTCTCAATTGTTTCATCGATGTATAAAAGAGCATTATGATAGTCGGCAACGTAAAAGTATATATTAGATGTGAGGTAGTTAATTTCGTTTTTAAGTATTTCATTTTTACTTAGATTAGAAAGGAAAGTAGCCTGACGCGTACGATTCAGTGCATCACTTTGTCTGTTCGTTTTTTGTAGAATAACTGCCAGATTTATGTTTGTTCTGGCTAATATATCAGCATATTCTTCTTCTTGAGGAATTAAGTCCAAGGCTCTTTCCAGGTTTATTTCAGATAATTCCAGATCACCCGTCTTAGTGTATAATACTCCCAAATTGTTGTGAAGTATTCCCCTGATACTTTTAGAAGCGTAAAGAGGCAGTTGTCCTAATATATCTGAGTAATATTCAATTCCTTCATAAATCATATCGGATTTCTGATACTCCAATCCAATAAGTTGATATAACCTATATATTTGTTCTGTATTAAACTCTTTTTTTGCCTGTTGTAAAGATTTTTTATACCAAATTAATGCCTCTTCATGTCGGTTGTTGATGGATGAAATATCTCCTAAATATTTTAAGCTTTTTTGTTTTATTGAGATATTATCGAAATTATGAAATAATTGTTCCAGTTCTAAAAAGTAGATTCTTGCATTTGAATACAATTCGAGGGTGAATAATATAACACCGGTTTCATAGTTTATTCCGGCCAGTTTTTCATAATCAGGTTTGTTATTGTACAGGTATTTTAATTTTAGAAGGTAACCGTATGTTTGTTCTCTTAATTTTAAATCTCTAAAAGTCTCAATAAGTTTTAATAAACTTTGTTCCTCCTTTTCATATATTGAATTATTATGAGAGAGTTCAAATGCCTCAGTAAGAAGGTTTATTTTATTGGCAGTAACAGTTTCTTTTTCAGCTTCTGTTAATAATGAGTCAATATTGTTGTCAATGGTTTGCGAAAACAGTTGACTTTGGAATACAACAAGTACTAAAAAGATAAATATCCTTTTATAATAATCAACTTTGTATGTGTAATTTTCTGTCAGCAAATCTTACTTGTTAAAACATTTTAAACTTGGCTCCAAATTCAATCATTCTACCATTTTGCGGTGTGTAATACAGCCCTTTTAAAGGGTCTGCAGTTTGAATTCCTGAGAATTTAGAATTAAATATATTTTTTATTCTTGTGTAAAAACTGAAGTTACTGTTGCTTTGATAGTTTATTGAAAGATCAGTCCATATTGCTGCATTACTTTCATCAGTTAGTATAGTACTTATAGATTCTTCAGGGAATATTTCCGAGAAAAATTCGTAGTATGTGTTGTTATACTGGTTATTCCCATAAATATTGGTAATAAGTTTGATGTTTTTGTAAACCTTTAATTTCATTGCCACCCTGAACAATAAGCTTGGTTGAAATCTATATGAATCATATCGTAATATGTCAGGATTTGTTGTTTCCGTTCTGTTTTGATAGGTTATTGATGCATCGAGGTCGAAATTAGCCGAAGGAATTAAGTTTTTTAGTCTGGCAATACCCTGAATTGACAGGTTAGTGGAACCATTGTCTTTGTTGTTTACGTAACCATAATATCCGTATCTTGATACTATTGATTCATTTATATCAGGATTTGAAAAGGAAAAAATGATTTCATTATTTCGGATATAATAATTTGATAATATCTCGAAACTGTTGTTTGCAGAAGGAGAGTATTTAATCCCCAATTCTATAGCCTGTAATCGTTCATTTTCCATATTAGAATTCGGTAATGGGAAGTAATTAGTATGCAAATTTGGTTTGGCATAGTTGGAGTACTTAAAGTAGGAAGAAGGCGATTTGTGTGCAAGAGTATAGGTTGATTTTATACTTGTTTTTGGTGTAATCTTATAAAGGATAGAAGCTCTTGGGCTAATTGAATTTTCATATATTGAATGGCGATCAAACCTTAAGTCTAATAATAAATTCAGCTTTTCGGTAGAGTAATCGTATTGACCAAACATACCGAATTGATAGAATGTAAACGGAGAAAAATCCTGATAATCATTTCCGAATATATTTTTCATCAAATTTAACTGTTCTTCTTCTAAAATATAATAATTGAATTCGTTAGAGTTCAGATGATTTGAAAAAGAATTATACGCACCCAGATCAAAAGGTTTATTAAGTGATTGGTAAATAGGTAAATTTCCGGAATAGATAAAGTTTGCCCCAAAAGCGATGTTAGATTTCTTATTTACTTTATAATTAAATAATTGGTCAAAATTGATATCGTCGGAAGCTCCATATTTGAAATTTAGTCCGGTTTCATTTCCATGTATGGGATTTACCACCAGTTCATTAGAGCCGTTATTAATTCTATATCGCAGGTATGATAAAATTGTTTGAGAATTGAAATTATTTGCGGCTATCTCATATGTGAGGCTATATCTGTTTATACTTTCACCCCAATAACTGTCGGGAAGCTGGTAACTTGTGTAATAAGGTAGGTTACCCATTGCACTATGTGCTTCTCTTGAAAGGTGGAACATCGAAAACTTTAATGATTTATATTCTATTCCAATTCCATACATTAAGTTTTGACTCGGCAGATTTCCCAGCTGCGGGTTTGTTGCAGTACCTTCAAATAAAGAATTATTTCCAAGACCGGCAGTGTCAATATGTATGTAGTTGTTGATGTTGTATAGATTATTGTAGTTGCTTTTAGTGTTCAGGTCGCTTTGATCGGAATGATTCGCGATAAAATTATACTTAAGAATATTTTTATCTTTACCTATCCTTCCTCCCAGCATAAGGTTTATTTCGTTATAACCATAGTCACCAATTGCAAATATTGCATTTCCGTAGGTTGCTCTTTTTTGATTTTGTTCGGTTATGATATTGATTACTCCTCCCATTGCATCTGCTCCGTATAAAGCTGAAGATGGATTTGTTATAAATTCAATTCTCAGAGCCTGTCTGATTGGCAATTGTCCGGCAATTGGCATTCCGGGGGCACCACTTGGTGTTATAGGAATCCCGTTGAGTAGTATTTTGGTATATAGGTTTCCAAGCAATCCGTTTATTATGAAGGTTTCCCCATTTCTTGAATCACCGGGTTGGGAGATTCTGACACCGGGTATGTTTTTTAGAACATCAGTAAGTGTACGGTAATTATTTTCCTGAATTTCTTTCTGCGTTATTACGTATGATGTAACCGGTAATTCATTGATGGTTTTTAAGCTCCTTGATGCAGTATTTACTTTAATTACATGAGGTTTTACTATAGTATCGAGGTCAGCAGAGTTAAGTTGTTCCATCAGTGATATATCAGTATTTTTGCTTTCCTGAGAAAATGCAGAAATACTAAGAATAATAAATAATATGGGGGATAATATTTTTTTCAAATTCAACTATTTGAGTTTAGTTTTTCTTCTATATCACTGATGATAGTTTTTTTTACGGGTTCAAAATAATTCATGGCATATTCAGTGAAGAATTTGTGGTTTTTCAAAAAATCTAACTGGTATTTCAACCATTCTATATTACTGTCGAATTTGTGATCAAATAGTTCAGTCAATTCCTTTCTCAGTCTATCAGCCTGATCGTGGTATGATCCCGAAGCAATATAAGATAAATCCGCATCGCAAATTATTTCTTCTAATTTAGTTTTAGGCTCATGGGGAAATTTTGTCGCTAAGATTAACCTTCTTATTAGTTCAATCTCCTTATCGCTATACCCGTAAACAGGCAGGTTTTTAGTAATAAAATTACATCCTAATTGTTCGTGGCCACATTTTTTTTCAGAATGTCCGATATCGTGCGACAGGGCAGCGATCTGTAACAGCTCAGCATCATTTTTACTTATGCTTAATTCGCTTTTACAAATATCAATACAGGCTTCTTCTACTTCCAGAGAATGTGAAACTCCATGATAATATGTGCTGTCTACAAATCTATGATGCAGTTTTTCGATTATGAATTGCCTTGTTTTTTGTAATCTCATTAGCCTGTGGTATTATGTAAAAATACACAAAATTCAAAAAGGGATAATACTTTGGTGTCAACATCTCATATTTTTAAAGAAACTATGAGGAGTTAAATATCATGTTTTGTAATATATTTCAGGAATAATGTATATTTTTAGTGAAATATTATTATCCTATTATTGTGCCGGCAATTGTAGCAGAGATTAAAGAAGCTGCAGTACCGGCAATTAGGGCTCTAATACCATATTCCGATAATTGTTTTCTCTGTGTTGGAGCTAATGATCCAATACCTCCAATTTGAATTCCGATAGAAGCAAAGTTTGCAAAACCGGCAAGCATGAAAGTTGATATCACAATTGATTTTTGTTCCAGAAATGCTCCGGCATCTTTTAGTTCCGACAGGCTTATATATCCAATAAATTCAGACATAATTAATTTCTCACCAAGTAGTCTTCCCACCAGAGTTATATCTGCTGAGTCAACCCCGATAAGGTACATTAACGGTGCAAAGGCATATCCTAAAATAAACTGTAAAGAAAGTTCTTCGTATTTTCCATTAGTAATTTCTACTACGTATTGGTTTAAGTTGAAAATGTCTCCAATTCCGGCTATAATGCTGTTAAACATTGCAATAAATGCAACAAATACCAGGAGCATTGCTGCCACATTTGCTGCTAATTTTAAACCTTCAGTAGTACCGGTAGACATGGCATCTAAAATGTTGCTGCCAATTTTTTCTTTCGATACCTTTACTTCTAAATTTATGGTTTCAGTTTGAGGAACAAGTATTTTAGAGGCTATCACAGCGCCCGGTGCAGCCATAATTGAGGCCATTAATAATTGCTTAGCGAATAGTAGTCTCATCTCCGGATCATCACCCCCGAGGAAAGAGATGTATGCAGCCAATACTCCTCCTGCTAAAGTTGCCATACCTCCTGTCATTACCAAAAGTATTTCCGACTTATTCATCTTGTCTAAAAATGCTTTTATCATAAGAGGAGACTCTGTTTGTCCTAAGAATATATTACCGGCAACAGATAAGCTTTCAGCTCCTGATATCTTCATGGCTTTTGTCATAACCCAGGCAAGACCATAAACAACTTTTTGAATAATACCAAGGTAGAATAAAACTGAAGTTAAGGCTGAGAAAAACATTATTGTAGGTAATACCTGGAAAGCAAATATGAAACCATATTTCCCAATATTTGTAAAGCCTTCAACTCCTCCAAAAAGAAATTCGCTACCGGCTTTTGTAAAATCTAAAACCATTACAAAAAAGCTGGAAGCACCCTCGAAAAATCTTTGAATAAAATGTACTTTTTGAATACCAATGGCAATTATAATCTGAGAGCCAAGTCCAATACCAACTACTTTCCAGGAAATAGCTTTTCTATTAGAACTCAATAAGACCAGAATAATTATAATTACTGTGAGCCCGATAATACCCCTGATAACTCCACTAAAGGTTAAACCTTGAGAAGGTAAAATCGTGTCAATTTTTTCTTGTGCGTTAAGTGAAAAAGTAAAAAGGGTAAGTAGGAGTAGGCTAAATAATTTCTTCATTTTATAACGTTCGTTTATCTATTTCATCTCTTATACGAGCTGCCTTTTCATAATTTTCTTCGTTTATGGCAACCTCTAACAACTGGTTAAGTTCTTCAATTGTTAGGTTCGAAAACTTACTGTCTTCCGATTTTGAAATGTCTTCAATTTTAGAAAGTAGTTCTTCTTCTTTTTTTTCTTCTTTTTGTTCAACTACTTCGTTTTCCTCGTTTTCCAGATTAAGAGTTACACCCGCCTGCTCAATAATAATTTTATAAGTATAAATTGGAGCTTTAAATCTAATAGCCAGTGCAACTGCATCCGAAGTTCTGGAGTCGAGAAGTACTTCTTCGTTACCACGTGTACAAACCAGACTTGAATGAAAAACACCATCGACCAGTTTGTGGATGATTACTTCTTTTATTTTTATTGAAAACTTATCTGCAAAATTTTTAAACAGATCATGAGTTAACGGTCTTGGAGGTTTTATGTTTTCCTCTAATGCTATAGCAATAGATTGAGCCTCAGCTTTAGCAATAATTATAGGGAGTTTTCGGTCACCAAATTCTTCACTCAGAATAAGAGCATAGGCTCCTGTCTGGGTTTGACTATACGATATTCCTTTTATTGAAAGTTTTATTAAACTCATGTAAAAATAAATATAATGAATTTGGTGTTTCTTTGCAAACCTGTATATACGCTTACTAAATCATCAATAAAAAAGCCGATAGAGAATTCAGAAGCCAAATCATGTAGAATTTTCAACTTCTAATTTCTCTACCGGCCTTAATTATCATTAGAGTGGCAAGTTACAATAATAATTGTAATTAGCCTTTAAGCTCTTTAATTTTTTCAATTAGCTCAGGTACAACTTTAAATGCATCACCAACTATACCATAGTCTGCGGCCTTAAATATCGGAGCCTCATCATCGGTGTTGATCGCTACAATTACTTTTGAAGAGTTAATACCTGCAACGTGCTGAATAGCACCTGAAATACCAATAGCAAAATATAAGTTTGGCGCAATGTTTTTACCGGTCTGACCAACGTGTTCTTCATGAGTACGCCATCCAATATCGGATACGGGTTTTGAACAAGCTGTACCGGCTCCAAGTATATCTGCCATCTCTTCGATCATCCCCCAGTTCTCAGCGGCTTTCATCCCTCTACCTGCGGATACAACTATTTCAGCATCCATAAGGTTTACTTTACCGCTTGCCATTTCAACTGATTCACTTACCAGATTTGGAGCTGCTGCAGAAACACTTTGTTCTTCTGTTGATCCGGCAACTTCATTTTCTTTAATACCAAAAGAGTTCTGAGCTACTACAAGGATTTTATTTTCTTTTGACAAAACTACATCTGCATGTGCTTTGTTCGAGAATACTTTTCGATTAACGGTAAAAGGGTCAAGAGATGTTGGTTCTGCAATCACACCTGTAGCTAATGAGGCATCCCATTTAACAGCCAGGACAGGCGCAAATGAATTTACGTTCGAAGAAGCCAACATTACAACTGTATGAGCGGATACCTTATCGGCAACCTGCTTAATAGTGTCGGAAAATGAATTTGCTGCAAAATTATTAAGATCTTCGTTTTTTACCAGAATTACTTTAGCCACTCCGTATTTGTATAATTCTTCGGTAGTTTCCGAATTTATTGTAACGGCAATTGCCTCTGTTTCCATTTTGGCGGCTAATTCAACACCGTAAGAAACTGCTTCGAAACTGGTTTTCTTAAACTTACCATTCCATGATTCTGCATATATTAAAACTGACATATTTTCTAAATTTTGATGATTAATAAATTAACTCCGTTTGCCTGTAATTACTTCGGCATCTGAGTGTTTTTTTGTTAAATAGCTTTTGCTTCGTTGTGAAGTAGATCAACCAATTCTCCTACGTTGTCTGAAGAGACAATTTTACAGGCAGCTTTTGCAGCAGGTTTATCGAATTTAACAAATTCAGTCATTTTAATATCTCCATCGGGTTCAACAACCTTCAATGGTTTTTTACGGGCCATCATAATTCCTCTCATGTTCGGAATACGCAGATCCTCTTCTTTTACAAGTCCTTTTTGTCCGGCAATTACCATCGGAAGTTCTGCGCTAACAGTTTCCTTACCTCCGTCTATTTCTCTTACTACCGTGGCTTTATTTCCATCCACATCAAGACCAATAACAGCATTGACAAAAGGTTTGTTCATAATGGCTGCCATTAATCCGGGAACCATCCCCCCATTGTAATCAATAGATTCTTTTCCGGCCATTATTAGATCGTATCCACCTTCTTCCGCAACTTTAGCTATTTGTGTTGCTACAAATAGACTGTCTTTAGGTTCGGCATTAACACGTATAGCATCATCAGCACCAATCGCCAAAGATTTTCTAAGTGTAGGCTCTGTAGAAGCAGGTCCCACATTAATAACAGTTAGCTGAGCTCCCTGTTTTTCTTTTAATGTCATTGCTCTTGCAAGAGTAAATTCATCGTGCGGATTTATTACATACTGTATTCCGTTTGAATCAAACTCTGTATCGCTATTCGTGAAATTGATTTTTGATGTAGTGTCAGGTACGTGACCAATACAAACTAATACCTTCATATCTAATGATTTTGTTTAGTAGTAATTACTTAATTTGACAAAATGAAGTTAATTTTTTTGAGATATAAGGATAGGTGATATTACTTAGTTTACGTTTCACTTATATGTGTTCTCTAGAATTAACTATCTGAGTTAGTGATTATATACTAGAAATAATTTTTTAGTAAAAATCTGTTTAGCGAATATATAGAATTCGACATTATTATGAAAGAAACTGAGGTAAAAAATTATGCACGCATAGTAAAAAAACAAAAACCATGTATGTTAAGTGCTTGACAGGTAGTGTGTAAGTCGCTTTTTTTTGTTTGTTTAAATTCAGTAGTAGTAACACTATAGAACATCCGGATAACTTTCCATTTTTTCTTTTATCTGAATAGGGGAAACTCCCATTTTTTGTTTAAAAATCCTTGAAAAGTAAGATGTAGATTGAAAACCAAGATCGAAACAGACTTCTTTTACACTTTTATCTGTTGAAATTAATAGTTCTTTTGCCCTCATAATTTTAAGTTGCAAGTGATATTGTTTAGGTGATACCCCGGTATATTTTTTAAACATCTTTCTAAAATATGAATATCCAATGTTGAAATTGGCAGCAACCTCTTGCATTACAATTTCCGATTCAACGTTGTCGCGAATTATGAATCTAATTTTATCAATAATTTCAGAGATACTTTCACCTTCTAATTCTTCCTCTTTTTTATTGGCAACTATCAAGCCCATTAATTTAATAAGAAGTCCACTGGATATTAATTGAAAACCTGGAGACTCACTTTCAACTAAGTCAAAAATTTTCATATAACAGTCAATAAACTGCTCTTTTATTCCACTGTTCACTATTGGATTTTTGCGGCTTATTCCAATTTGACTCATAAAGTGTTCTGCAATTTTACCTTCAAAACCAATATAGTTTTCGGTCCAGCCATTTTTTGATTTAGGTTTGTATCTGTGCCATTCTCCCGGAAAAATAATTATGAAACTACCTTCTGAAACATCATAGCTTGCATATTTGTTTTCGAATGTACCGTTGCCCTGGGTGATGTATATAATTTGAAATTCTGATAATATTCTTCCATTGTTCCAAGTGAAATAATATGAAGAAGGGTGTTTCCTCGGAGGGTACTCTTCTCCTTCTTCAATCTTGGAGCTTCCAATTGCGTTAATAAATATATCCCACTTTTTATCCTCTTCTCCTACGGCAAGGTATTTAATATGGTTCTTCATAGGTGCCTGAATTATATAGTTATTAGGATACTGTTTTTTTGTAAAACTATAATATTAGTCAAAAAGTGATATCGAAATGCCAAAAAGTGTATTGCGTTTTTATCACATTAAAATCACATTTGTAATATAATATAAAACAGTAATTATTCGGTTATATCCTGATGCAAAATAGGGATAAATAGTATGCCGGAATAGGGTAGGTTTTAATTTATTTTCATTAAAAATAAATAGAGTTGATAAAATAAAATTACTATGGATAATATAAAAAATGCATATGAATTAGCAAAAAGCGAATATGCAAAATTAGGTGTAAATACTGATGAGGTAATAAAGAAATTAGATGATGTAAATGTTAGTTTACACTGCTGGCAAACCGATGATGTAGGAGGATTCGAAACTCCCGATGCAGAGCTTGGAGGTGGAGGTATTCAGGTAACAGGAAACTATCCGGGGAAAGCTACTTCGATAGAAGAGATGCGTGCCGATTTGGATAAATCTATGTCTTTAATTCCCGGTAAACAAAGATTAAATCTTCACGCTATTTACGGAGAGTTTGGAGGAAAATTCGTTGATAGAGATGTAATTGATGTAGAGCATTTTCAAGGTTGGATTGATTGGGCGAAAGAAAGAGAAATAGGATTGGATTTTAACGCTTCTTGTTTTTCTCACCCAAAATCAGATGACGGTTTCACTCTTTCAAGTAAAAATGAAGAAGTCAGAACCTTTTGGGTAAACCACGTAAAACAGTGTAGAAAAATCGGTGCCGAAATGGGGAAGCAGTTAGGTACTGCCTGTGTTCATAATATATGGATCCCTGACGGATCAAAAGATACTCCTGTTGACAGAGCAGGACACAGAAAATTATTGAAAAAATCTCTTGATGAAATTTTCGAAGTAGAGTATCCGAAAGAGCATTTAAAAGATGCTGTAGAAAGTAAATTGTTTGGAATTGGTTCTGAATCTATGGTTGTAGGTTCTCACGATTTTTACATGGGATATGCTGTTAAAAACGATAAACTAATTTGTCTTGATAACGGGCACTTCCATCCGACTGAGCAGGTTGGAGATAAAATATCGTCTGTTTTGGAATATGTTGATGAGGTATTGCTACACGTAACTCGTGGAGTAAGATGGGATAGTGATCACGTTGTAACATTAAACGATGATACAACTCTTATAGCTCAAGAAATAGTACGTTCAAATGCACTTGACCGTGTAAATATCGGTTTGGATTTCTTTGATGCAAGTTTAAACAGAGTAGGAGCATACATAGTAGGAACACGTGCTACTCAAAAAGCATTTTTAATTGCCTTGTTAGAGCCTAAAGAGCAACTTGTAAAATACGAGGAAGAAGGTAAAAACTTCGAACGTCTGGCTCTTCTTGAAGAATTAAAGACTATGCCGTTTGGCGCAGTATGGAATTACTATTGTGAGCAAAAAGGTGTTCCTGCCAACGCTGATTATATTAAATCGGTTCAGGATTACGAAAATGAAGTTTTATCAAAAAGAAATTTGATAGAGGCTTAGTTATAGGGCAAAAGATAAAAGGCAAAAGATAAAAGATAAAAGATAAAAGGCAAAAGATAAAAGAGTGTAGAGGGTTTTATCCTTTAAACTTTCCTGCCTGACTGATTCACGCAGGCAGGTGTCTTTGAACTTTAAACTTGAAGAAGTTGTTAGTTGTTGTGATGAAGGGCGTTTGGTATATTTACCTTACGTCCTTTGTTTGATTAAATACTCCCAAATTATTTAACTGCGATACTTACAAAATCAACTACCCATAAGTTTTCGTGATCCATTATTGCCTTATTGCCCGTTATTTCCTTACCAAGGGTGTTTACATTATTTTTCATGGTCAGGTAAGCTACTAAAGTGTATTTCCCCGCTTTCTCAATATTTATTTTTGCTTTCCATTTATGCGAAGTTGAAATTAATGCAGGTTCTTTTGCTATAATTTTTCCATCGTCTCCTTCTGCAACTATCCATAACTGATATATGTGAGAATCAAGATAACCTGTAAAGCCTCCTCCAATTACTATAGTGCCCAAATTTTTTGTTTCGTTATTTTTTGGGTAGACAATGCTAAAGCCTTTAAAAAATTCAGGAATAGTAAAATAGCTGGGAATGTTTTCCTGATTTTCCAGTACAGATTTTAATTTACCTTCTTCATCTTCGATCAATCCGGCATCAATAAAGAATTCAATATTTTCTATGCTTTTTTCGCGTGTATTTTCCTTGATAATTTTATCTATTAATTTTACTTTAAATTCTGTAGTTTTTTGTTTTGTCTCCGCCTTTTTTTGAGATACAAATGTCAGTATAGAAAATACACCACCAAGTATCGCAACTATTATGGTTCCAAGTACGGGTAAAACGACAGAAAGGTTATTTTTATCAGCCATGATTTCTGATTTTGATTATTTTGAATAATTTCTACTAAGTTTAATTTGTAAAAAGCCGGAGTTTAATTTCTTAATTGCCAAATGTTTGCGTATAATTAAAGGTACGCAACTTATGTAATGTTACCAAACAGAATTTTGGAAAGCGAATTCTTATTGTAAATTTGCCTATGCTCGAAATACTTCACGAAACAAAAGATTATATCGTAGTAAATAAACCATCCGGATTAATTACCGAGAAGAATATTTACGAAGATTCATTGGAGAATCGGGTATATGTTTATTTGCAAAAAGTAAAAAAGAACCCTTTCGTGGGGGTTGTACACAGATTAGATCGGGTAACCAGCGGAATAGTTTTATTCGCTAAAAAAAAGAGTGCGTTAAAGTATTTCAATACTCAGTTAGAGAAGAAAACAATCAAGAAAACCTATCTGGCAATTACGGGTGGAAAATCAGAGAAACCAAAAGGAACATTGTCTCATTTTTTAGAAAAGGATTTAAAAAACAAGAAGGCGAAAATTTATAAAACAAAAGTTCCTGACAGTAAAGCCTGTCTTCTTTTTTATAATATTATAAGAAAAACAGAAGGGTTGAATTTAGTAGAGGTTAAGCCTCAAACGGGTCGTTTTCATCAGATAAGGGCACAACTATCATTTATAGGACTTCCCATTTTCGGTGATGAAAAATATGGGAGTAATGATGAGTATTTCAGCAATGAAGTTTGCTTACATGCCTGGAAATTAAAATTTCGTGATTTTGACAGCGGAGAAGTTTTGGAGCTGGATGCTAAAGTTCCAGCTAAGAATCCATGGGAGGTTTTCGAATTATAAACAAATGGAATAAATGAAAACAGGAAGACAATATTTTGTCTTCCTGTTTTTATAAGTTGTGTTTACACAATAAGTTGTTTTACGAGCTTGTCTGCGATATCCCGATTGTTCGATAATCGGGGAGTTTTATTCTGCCCCCCTAGTTTACCAATTGATTTCATATATTCATTAAATCCGTTTTTTTCAACTGCCCTTATGATTAGCGACCTGAGAACATTTCCGGAAATAAGGTCGTTGTAATAGGTGTTTTTTTCGCAGAGGAATTTGTCAATCTTTAATGCCAGATCTTCGATGTCGTCAGGAGCATTTTCAAATTCGATAAACCATTCATGGTAGGGTAATCCTGATTCAGGGTTAACCTGAGGGGCAACAGTAAATTCATTTATTCTGATATTGCAACCTTCAATAGCGGCCTTGAGAGAATCTTCAACTTCTTTAGCTATTACGTGCTCACCAAAGGCAGATATGAAATGTTTAATTCTTCCTGAAACCTTTATTCTGTATGGTTTTTTCGATGTAAAAACAACTGTATCTCCAATATTATAACCCCAAAGACCTGCATTTGTATTAAGAATTAATACATAATTTACTCCTAATTCAATTTCTCCGATTGTCAGCCTTGTTGGGTTTTCGTCGAAAAATTCATCTGCAGGAATGAACTCGTAGAACATTCCATTGTTGAGAAGAAGAAGCATGCCTTCCTGATTCTGTGAGTCCTGATAGGCAATAAATCCTTCTGAAGCCGGGTACAGCTCAAGAACATCGATGTGACGGCCAATTAATTGTTCAAATTTTTTGCGATAAGGTTCGTACGCTACTCCACCGTTTATGAAAAGTGAAAAATGAGGGAATAGATCGCCAATATTTTTTCCGGTCTTTTTTTCCAGCTTCTCAAAATACATAACCATCCAGGGAGGAATTCCCGAGATAAGTCGCATGTCTTCATTAAAGGTTTCTTCAACAATAGCATCAACTTTTTCTTCCCAATCATCAATAAGATTAGTTTCCCACGATGGCATCCTGTTGCGTTGCAGGTAGCTGGGTATAAAATGTGCCGTAATGCCCGAAAGACGTCCAATGTTAATGCCGTTTTGTTCCTTTAACTCCGGACTACCCTGTAGGAAAATCATTTTTCCGTCAACAAAAGAATTGTTCCCGGTTTCGTTTATATAAAGTAAAAGGGCATTTTTTGCCGCATTAATGTGGTTTGGCATCGATTCTTTTGTAAGCGGGATGTATTTTGCACCGGATGTGGTACCTGAAGTTTTTGCAAAATACAAAGGTTTCCCAGGCCAAAGGATGTCATTTTGGCCATCTACAACTTTATCGATATATGATTTTATTCCCTCATAATCGGTTATGGGAACATTTCTCTTGAAATCCTGATAAGATTTAATCTCTTTAAAGTTATGATCCTTACCAAACTCAGTATCTTTTGCCTTTTTAATAAGGTACTGAAACATTTTGTTTTGTGTTTCTACGGGGTTCTTTGCCCATCTATATGTTTTTTTGGAAACATATTTTGCATATACTTTTGCTGCTCTGCCCTTTATGCTCATAATTCAAAATCTATATAATCTGACGGGTTAACAGGGTAACCGCTATACCAAAGTTCGAAGTGTAAGTGTGGACCGGTACTAAACTCTCCGGTTGATCCGGAAGAGGCAATTACTTCGCCGCTTTCTACAAAGTCTCCCTGCTCTTTTGTAGTGGATGCACAGTGCTTGTAAACAGAAATTAAATTATTTTCATGCTCTAATATTATCACATTCCCTGTGGTAGAAGTCCATTCAGAAAATATAATTGTCCCATCGGCAACAGCTTTTACCGGAGTTCCTTCTTCCACTGCCACATCTATTGCGTAGTGTTTGTTTTTAGAATCATAAACCTGAGTCAGGTTACCGCTAATCGGTGCTACCAAAACAAAGTCACTTTTATTTTCTTCACCAAATATGTTATATCTGTCTTCCATTTCTAATTCAGATCTAAAAATAGAATCTTCTTTTGGAACACCGAAATCAACATTTATCGATTCGTTTGATTTATTGTTAATAGAATCCAAATTTTTCGTCATTCTGGATTCTATATCAATAGAGTCGATTTCACCACTGAGAATTAGAGCCAGGTTATCTATATACAACTGGTTTTGCTTGATAATATTTTCCAGCGAATCGGTTTTAAAAACTAGGTTTTGTGCATTTCTTCTAAGTTCGGTTGAATTATATCCGGGAATATATTCCCTCAAAGGAGAAAATGCAATTAGAAGTATAGTACTAGTCATAAGGAAAATTAATATAAGTCCAAAGCTTACAAATACATTGAGCCTGTTTAGCCTCAATGAAAATTTTTCTTCCCAGGTATCCTCAGAGCTAATTACCAAACGGTAATTATGTGTTAGTTTACGCTTTAGTTTATTTTTATCGGTTTTTTTAACCATTTATTAGCTTATTAATTATTCTTTTAGAGAATAGTTTGAGTTAGTTTATTACTTTGCAAATATCGAAAAGATATAGTTATATTTTACCAGCATGATGTATTTTATTCAGTATTACTCCGTCGGGGAAAGATTCATTTTTTTTTAATCGTTATCTATGGCTGGCTTTAGTGCTATATTTTCAACAATTTTAATGAAATTTATTCCGCTAAAAATATGCTCGTTTTTTTTACGTTATTGTTTATGTATTTATTCTATTTTTATCCGGAAATAAATATGGTCTGGAACGATGGTAAATTAATACTTATTTAGACAGGTGGTTATTTTGTTCGGAAATATTTTACAAGTACTGAAATTAAATGATTATGAACTAAAGATGTTTAGTAAGTAAATTTTTTTTGTTCAGCATCAGGCAGATATAAGACACAAATTATTAATACATGATTCAAAAAAGAAAACAGGATTCTTTATATAAAA
The DNA here is from genome assembly GCA_039714315.1 of Bacteroidota bacterium. Lineage (NCBI taxonomy): Bacteria > Pseudomonadati > Bacteroidota > Bacteroidota bacterium. The sequence continues at coordinate 20,398 of JBDLJM010000019.1, forward strand.
GAGATAATTATTTTAACAAAATATTTCTTGTACTTGGTGTTCTCATCATTGTTTCTTCTTGCTCTACTCATAAGGATAAGTTAATTAACAGAGGTTATCACAATACAACCACAGTTTATAATGTGTTGTATAATGGTAATGTAAGTTTAGAGAAAGCTGAAGAAATTATTGTCGATAATTTCGAGGATGATTTCAGAACAATATTGCCTGTATCTCCATTTGAGGTTGGAATGAAGGCAATGAGGGCTAAGAGCCATTTGGAAAATGCAGACGAGAAAGCTGCAAAAGCTATTCAAAAGCATTCTATGAACATAGGAGGAAGCGAGAAGAATAAGTATATGGACGCATCCTATCTTCTTTTGGGTAAAGCCCGTTATTATCAATCTAAATTTTTACCTGCTTTAGAAGCTTTTAATTATATTAAATTAAATTTTAGAGGAGGAGAAGCTTACTACGAATCTTTGTTGTGGTCTGCTAAAACTCAAATCGAACTTGGTAATTTTGCTCTCGCTGTTAGCGAGATAGAAGATATGCTCGATAATCAGAATATGCCCAAAGAGTTTAAACCTGAACTTTATGCTCATTATTCTGATGCCTTATTGCAGCAGAAAAAGTATCCCGGATCTATTAAGCAGATGAAAATGGCTGTTGAACTGGAGAAGGACGTGAGGGTTAAAACCAGATATGCATATATACTAGGACAGATATACAGACTCGATGGCAGAAAGTCGCAGTCTACTGATGCATTTGAAGATGTTATTGAATTCGGGTCGCCTTATAAATATGTATTACATGCAAAATTAGACAAAGCCGAAAATTTTGATATAGATCAGAATGACCTTAAATTATATGTAGAGGCTCTAGAAGATATGCTTGATGAGAAGAAAAATCAGAACGATCTGGAAAAAATTTACTATCAGATTGGAAGTATATATTTTAAAGATCAATATTATGAAGAGGCCGAAGAAAACCTTAAGAAATCTATTGCAGAGGCTAAAGGTAAAAAATATGAAAAAGGAGTTGCTTTTGAACAGTTAGGTAATGTATACTTTGATCAGGCAAAATATAAGTATGCAGCATCATATTACGACAGTACGCTTGCCGTAATGTCTAAATCATACATAAATTATAAAGATGTTTCGCGAAAACGAAAACAACTCAATAATGTTATAAAGTTCATTACCATAGCAGAGGAAAATGATAGTATATTGAAATTATCTGCTATGAGCGATCAGGAAAGAATTGATTTTTTTGAAAATCATATTGTCTGGTTGAAGGAGGAAGAGGCCAGAAAAATTGCTGAGGCTGAAGAAGCGGCTAAGTTAGCACTGGAAAATGCTTCGAGTACTACAAGTAGCTATTCCGGTGGAAGTAGAAGTTCTTTTTACATGTACAATCCGGTAACTCTCGAATATGGTAAATCGGAGTTTAATAAAAGATGGGGAGACAGACCTTTGCAGGATCAATGGAGGATTTTGTCTAAGCCGGTAAATACTTTAGTTTCAAAAATTGAGGGAGAAGAAGGTGAGCAAGAAACGGATGAAGAAATTCCAGTAGAAGAAGGGGAGGAGAAGGAGTTTGTAAATCCATTGTATACCGTTGAGTATTATACAAAGCAGATTCCAACCAGTCAGGATACTCTTGATGTTATGAAGGCAGATAGAGATTTTGCATACTATGCTTTAGGTTTAATATATAATGAACAATTTGGGAAGTATGAATTATCCGCTACTACATTAGAAACTCTGTTGGGTTATAAGCCGGATAAGGATCTTAAACTTCCGGTTTATTATTATTTATATAAGAACTATCACAGGCTTGGTTATGTAAATAAAGAAAAGGAATATAAGGATATAATATTGAACAGTTATCCCGATAGCAGGTATGCCGAAATGATATTGAATCCCAATGAGGTTAATACTGAATCCGAAAAAGAAAGGGTAGATCTTTTATATGAGGATGTATTAAAAAATCTAGATAAAAGAGATTTTAGAGCGGTTATTGTCAGTTCAGATGAGTTGATAAGTAATTTTCCTGCAAATGAGCTGATTCCTAAAGTTGAGTTGATAAAGGCAGTTGCCATAGGAAAACTTGGTAAGTCTCGTGAGTTTGAGGAGGCTTTGGAATACGTCATGTATAATTTTCCTAATGATGAAGTGTCGGAAAGAGCAAAAAAATATCTGGGCGAATTAAATAAAGAGAATAAATATCAGTTTGATTTAGGTAAAAAAGATTCTCCCCGAATTGTGATTTTGGCAGATAAAGAAGTTGATTTTTCGGAACTGGAAAATTCAATAGCTAAAATTGTTTGGCAAAAAAGGTTGAAGACTGAGAGAAGTAATTTTTCATACGAAAAGGACGTATTTGTAATATATAACTTTCAAAGCTGGGAAGTAGCGGAAGACTTTAAGAGGGAGTTTTTACCGAATAGCTTAATTAATAGTAAATTAAGTACTAAAAATATTAAAGCTTTTATTATTTCTAAATATAATTTTAATATTTTGCAACGCAAAAAGAACGAAGATGTATACTTTAAGAGTATAGAAAATAAATAATTATTATGTTTTCAAAAGAAAAAAACGTGAAGAAAGAGCAAAGCACAACACAGGTAGGAAGTCAACGAAATGTACTGGCTGCAGGGACAACAATTGTTGGAGATGTTAAGTCTGATGGAGATTTCAGAATAGATGGAACTATTGATGGAACGATCGAAACAAAGGGTCGTGTGTTAATAGGACAATCCGGCGTTGTAAAAGGAACTATAATTTGTACTAATGCTGAACTTGAAGGCTCGGTTGCCGGAAAGATGCAGGTTAGTGAGTTAATGTCATTAAAATCTACAGCAAAAGTTACCGGAGATGTGGTAGTAGGAAAACTGGCGATAGAGCCCGGGGCAACTTTCGATGCTACCTGTACCATGAGAGGTAGTGTAAAAAACATAAATGGAGAAGAAAAATCAAAAAAGGAGAAAGTATCTTAAAACCTATGCCAGACTCAGCGGATTAGTGTTTCAGATGGCTGCTGTTATTGGCTTTAGCGCTTTTGGAGGAGTGTGGTTGGATGAGAAATACAACACAGACAAGCTCTTCACAGTAATATTTTCTCTGATCGGAGTCTTTGCTGCTCTTTATATTGCTTATAAAGAGGTGAAGAGTTTGAGTGATTAGAGCAATGATACAATTTGTATTCACAGTGACCTGCGAAGTAGTTAAAGCTTCGTAGGTTTTTTTATTATGAATAATTAGCTACTTTTAAATTTTTCAAGAATATAATTCTAAACAAATGTCTCAACTGTATAAATATATACTGATCATACTACTACCTGTAATTATTGGTGCATACCTGATTCACAATTATATTTTTTCGAATTACTTTTCAGGGCAGGAAATTAATTATTCAATTGAGGTAATTTATGTTATTGTATCCATTATTACCCTTATTAATATCACAGGAATTCATTTTGTGAACAAATTATGGAAAGATAAAACCGGATTTGCTTTCATGATTTTTGGCGTGATAAAGATGTTTTTAATCATATTTTTAATTGTTAAAATACGGCTTAATAATGAAGTAAATATCATTTTTGATGGTGTAAATATAGTTATAGCCTATTTTGTCTCTCTAATTGTTGAATCTTATATAAGTGTTAAAGTGTTGAAAAGTAACGATTAGCAGGGTGTTTTTAAGATTTTATTAATTCCAAATATTTCATTAGTAAAGAATCCGAAAAATCTTTTTTTATATAATTATTTATTTACATTTGCAAGCAACGTAAAAAGCCAAATTCTTATATAGAATTCAGAAATGATGATTGCAAGAACCATAATTAACCGAACACTTTTATTAGTTGGATTATTACTGTCAACAGTTTCATTTTCTTACGCAGATGAAACCGAACAAGGAAATGATCCTGAGTCTCACGAGAATGCTTCAGAAAGTAAAGAATTTGATGCGACAAGTGTAATACTTCATCATATTTCAGATTCACATGAATATCACTTATGGGATTACACCGATGATTCAGGAGAAATTCACAAAGTATCTGTACCATTACCTGTAATACTATATGTTAAGGATAAAGGATTTTCTGCCTTTATGTCGAGTGAATTTCATCATGATGACCATGGTGAAGTTGCGGTAGAACGTAATGGAGTTTCATTTTTAAAAGCACACGATCACATATATATAGCAAATGCAGATGGTAAATTGTCTGTGGAGGAGATAGATGGTGAAGAAGTTATTACAAATACTAAACCGTTAGATTTGTCGATAACCAAAAATGTTTTTGCAATACTATTATCATTTACAATTATCTTCGTTGTTTTTGTAAGTGTAGCCAGAAGTTATACATCCAATAAGAAAGCTCCAACAGGATTGGCAGCCTTTATAGAACCACTTGTTCTTTTTATCAGAGATGATATAGCAATTCCTAATATCGGTAAAGATAAGTATGAGAAATTTATGCCTTATTTGCTTACTGTGTTTTTCTTCATACTATTGAACAACTTAATGGGCCTTATTCCGATATTCCCTTTTGGGGCAAATATGACAGGAAATATTGCTGTAACATTTACATTAGCTGCGATTACTCTGATTATTACCTTGATAAATGGAAATAAAAATTACTGGAAACATATATTTGCTACACCGGGAGTACCAAAACTGTTGTTGCCAATTATGATTCCTGTTGAAATAATGGGGGTATTGTCTAAGCCATTTGCCTTAATGATTCGTTTGTTTGCAAACATATCTGCAGGACATATTATTGTGCTTAGTTTAGTATCTCTGATATTTATATTCAAAACCGTTGCAATTGCACCTGTTTCGATAGGTTTTGTACTGTTTATGGATGTACTTGAAATATTGGTAGCTTTCTTACAGGCCTATGTATTTACTTTACTGTCGGCATTGTTTTTTGGATTAGCTACCGATGAAGCACATTAGTAAATAGCGTAGTCGAGAGATTTGTTGATATATTTAATAGATTCCTCCATACGCTACCGTTTAGTCGGAATGACGATTAATAAAATAGAATTTTTTGTTTAACTCAAATATATATTAAATTATGGGAACAGTTGCTGGAATTGGAGCTGGATTAGCTGCTATTGGTGCCGGAATCGGTATTGGTAAAATTGGTGGATCTGCAATGGATGCTATTGCACGTCAGCCGGAAGCTACTTCAAAGATTCAAACTGCCATGATTATTGCAGCTGCACTTATTGAGGGTGTTGCACTTTTTGCAGTGGTTGTTGCATTAATCGCAAAGTAAGAGTTTGTATCATAAGAGATGATACACAAAAAGTAAAACAACCTGTTTAGGGATTGCCTGCAGGTTGTTTGAAAACGAAAATAATTAGACCAACTATAATTGTTTAAGCGTTAATTGGATAGTTGTTGTGTACAACAATTAAGTCATCTACGTTTAAATATAAAGAACCAAAAAATATGGATTTAATTACGCCGGCACTGGGCTTAATTGTTTGGACACTTATTCCGTTCATCATCTTGATGTTTCTTCTTAAGAAGTTTGCCTGGAAGCCAATTCTTTCGGCGGTAAAGGATCGAGAAGAATCTATCAATGATGCGTTAGAGGCAGCTGATAAGGCTAAAGAAGAAATGGCTAAGTTACAGTCTGATAACGAGAAGATACTTAAAGAAGCCAGGCTAGAAAGAGATCTTATCATGAAAGAAGCGCGTCAAATGAAAGACAGAATGATAAGTGATGCTAAATCGGAAGCTTCAAAAGAAGCCGAAAAGATGATTGAGTTGGCAAAAACGTCTATCGAGCGTGAGACTATGCAAGCAATGACGGAACTTAAAAATCAAATTGCTGATTTATCTGTAGAAATTGCAGAAAAAGTTCTTCGTAGCGAACTTTCAGATAAGGATAAACAAATGTCTTTAGTAGAAAAGCTGGTTCAGGAAGCGGAAGATAATGTAGGAAACAACTAATATTATCTTGTTATGAGCGGAACTAAAGTTGCATATAGATATGCAAAATCACTACTCGAAGTAGCTCAGGAAAAGTCTATTCTTGAAAATGTTTACAACGATATGATGCTCGTTAGTAAAACACTTTCTGAGAATCCAGATTTAGCTGAGTATGTTTCAAGTCCTGTTGTTAAAACAGCGGATAAGATAGCGGTGGGTAAAAAGTTGTTTGAAGATAAAATTGAGGAACTTTCAATGAATTTCCTTGTACTTATCGGAGAAAACGGACGTGAAGATGTTTATCAAAAAATAGTAAAACGTTTTATTCATCTATATGATGAGATAAGAGGAGTTGAGGTTGCTAAAGTTATCTCGGCAGTAGAATTAGACAAAAAAATACTAACTCGAATTCAAACTCATGTTGCCAAATTAACAGGTAAGACTATTGATCTTGAAATAGAGATAGATGAAGATATTATCGGAGGTTATATCCTGAAGATAGGAGATTACCAATACGATGCTAGTGTAAAAAGTAATGTACTTAAACTGCACAGAGAGTTTAAAGACAATTTGTATATCCCAAAACTATAACGAACCTATAGGACATAATAAATACAGTTATGGCAGAAGTAAAACCTGCTGAGGTTTCAGCGATATTGAAAGAACAGCTTTCCAAACACAGTGTAGAAGGCGAATTAAATGAAACAGGTACTATCCTAGAGGTAGGTGATGGGATTGCCCGCGCTTACGGTCTGGCAAATGCCGAATATGGAGAACTTGTAGAGTTCGAAAGCGGCATGGAAGGTATGGTACTAAACCTTGAGGAAGATAACGTAGGTATCGTATTGTTCGGTACTTCTTCTGAAATTAAAGAGGGTGATACTGTAAAACGAACTAAACGTATCTCTTCGCTTCAAGTAGGTGAAGAAATGTTAGGGCGTGTTGTGGATACTCTTGGTGACCCAATTGACGGTAAAGGACCTATTGGAGGCGAGTTATTTGAGATGCCACTTGAGCGTAGAGCACCGGGAGTTATCTATCGTCAACCGGTAAGTGAACCTCTTCAAACAGGTGTAAAAGCAATTGATTCGATGATTCCTATCGGACGTGGACAGCGTGAGCTAATCATCGGTGACCGTCAGACTGGTAAATCAACAGTTGCCTTAGATACGATTATAAACCAAAAAGAGTTTTACGATAAAGGAGAACCGGTATTTTGTATCTATGTAGCTATAGGACAAAAAGGTTCAACAGTTGCAAATATTGCACGTGAACTTGAAGAAAAGGGAGCATTAGCTTATACAGTTATTGTTGCAGCAAATGCATCGGATCCTGCAGCTATGCAGTACTATGCTCCGTTTGCTGGAGCAGCAATTGGAGAGTATTTCCGTGATACAGGTAGACCTGCATTGATTGTTTTTGATGATTTGTCGAAACAGGCTGTGGCATACCGTGAAGTATCACTATTACTACGTCGTCCACCGGGACGTGAGGCTTATCCCGGAGATGTATTCTATCTTCACTCTCGTTTATTAGAGCGTGCTGCAAAAATCAACGATAATGATGATATTGCTGCACAAATGAATGATCTTCCTGAATCTTTAAAAGGTAAAGTAAAAGGAGGCGGTTCATTAACAGCTCTTCCAATTATTGAAACGCAGGCCGGTGATGTATCAGCATATATTCCAACGAACGTGATTTCTATTACTGACGGACAAATTTTCTTAGAGTCTGATTTGTTCAACTCCGGAATTCGTCCGGCCATTAACGTTGGTATATCTGTATCGCGTGTAGGTGGTTCTGCTCAGATTAAATCAATGAAAAAGGTTGCAGGTACCTTGCGTACTGACCAGGCTCAGTTCCGCGAATTAGAGGCCTTTGCTAAATTTGGTTCAGACCTTGATGCAGCTACACTTAATGTAATTGAGAAAGGAAGAAGAAACGTTGAGATTCTTAAACAGGCACAAGCATCACCATTTAAGGTTGAAGATCAGGTAGCTATTATCTATGCCGGTTCAAAAGGACTGCTGATGGATGTTCCGGTAAATAAGATGAAGGAATTTGAAGTAGAGTACCTTGAATACTTAAACAATAAACATACTGATACTCTTGCTTTGTTACAGCAGGGGAAATTAACTGCTGAAGTTGAAGAGGTTCTTAAAAAGACAGTAAAAGACTTATCAGCGAAATATAAAGCATAATTGGGTTTGAAATGTCTTAAACGTTTCCTGAGATTTGCTTGCTGAGCAAAATTGAAGTGAATTGTTGGAAGTGTTTAAGACGTTTTATCTAAATCATATATATAATGGCGAATTTAAAAGAAATTAGAAATCGTATTACATCTGTTTCATCAACGAGGCAGATTACGAGTGCCATGAAAATGGTTTCTGCCTCTAAATTAAAGAGGGCTCAAGAAGCAGCTTTCAGTTTACGTCCTTATGCTGATAAACTTCAAGAGATTATTAAAAACGTATCTTCTTCACTAGATGGTGATGCACAGTCTATGTATTCAGCTAAGCGTGATGTAAAAAAGGTTTTGATAATTGCGGTTTCTTCGAATAGAGGGTTGTGTGGAGCATTCAATGTTAATGTTGGAAAAAAAATCAATGAGATAGTAAGAGATAGATATAATAATGTATCTGTTGAAGTACTGACCATTGGTAAGAAAATCAACGACATAGCTGTGAAAACTTATCCTGTAGTTGCTGATCACAGTGATTTATTAGATGATATTTCATTTGAAAATACAGTCAAAATTGCTCAATGGGCAATGGATAGATTTGAAGAAGGTAAGTATGATAGAATTGATGTAGTTTATAATAAGTTTAAAAATGCTGCAACACAAGTTCTTACTCAGGAACAATTTCTTCCTATTATTGCTAATGAATCTGATTCTTCAGTTAGTACGGATTACATATTTGAGCCGGGTAAAGATCGTATTATCACTGATTTGATGCCTACATCATTAAAAGTTCAGCTGCATGGAGCTATACTAGACTCTAACGCGGCAGAACATGGTGCACGTATGACAAGTATGCATAAAGCTACTGATAATGCTACAGAACTGATAGGCGAACTTAAACTGACATATAATAAAGCACGTCAGGCTTCTATAACCAACGAAATTCTTGAAATAGTTGGTGGGGCCGAAGCACTAAATAGTTAATTCAGCTTTTAACAATATAATTTTTATTAACCACTTCTGTTTTTAATATCGGGAGTGGTTTTTTTATTATATTTAATTGAAGTTTCCCACGTTATAGTTTTTACATCCGAGACGTGAATATAATCCCCGATATTTATCTATGCCCGGGTGCAGAGCATTGTTATGATGAGGTTTATTTGTTTTTAACGAAGGGAGCAGCGAAATATAGTTCGCCCGGATGGAAGTGGCAGCCTTTGTTTGGGATAGCTTGTGAGAAATATATTTTGGCGGCTGAGCCATAGCGAAGACCCCGAAATGTAATTTTCGAACTGCTATGCCGTACAAAGCTATAGCGGATAGCCTGTCTGCCAATCCGGGCAGGCCGGAAATAGCGCCAAAAAAAAGACATGGGAAATTTCAGAAGTTAATAAACCAATTTGATTATTATGAATGAGAGAAAGATATTAATTGTTGCCTTTTTATTGATCTTACCTTTTTACAGTTTCTCTCAAAGTAAGTTTGGAGTTGGCGGATCTTATATTTATAACAATTCTGAATATGTTTTAGGCAAGGTTATTCCATTTGTAGATAGTTTTAGTATACTCGATGATAAGAATGGTTTTGATGTTGAGTTACACTACAAATATAGGTTTAATGAGAAGTTTGCAATTTCTTCAAAGGTTGATTACCTAAGAGTTAAGCAGAAATATGAAATTGTGTTCCTGTCTCTTCTTTATGATAAGTTTGAAAGGGTATTTGATCAGCACTACCTGGAGTTTGCAGTTTACCCAAATTTATATTTCTCACGTGATTTTGCGGTTTATTTTGGGCCAAAACTTATATACAATATCAAGAATTCAGAGGTGAATAATGAATTAAATGAATACGGATTAGGGATAAATTTCAATACAATGAGTATTGGTCTGGATATAGGATTGAATTATGTTTATGAGATGTTTTATTTCGATTTGTCTTATTCCTATTTGCCCAATCATACTATTGGAAACATCGAAATATTAAATTATCAGTCCGATATACCGGTTACTTATAACGCTACACGTGTCAATTTTACTGTGGGACTTGAGTTTTAGCTTATGGTCTATTTTAGAAATTGGAGTGTTAGGTTCATTCAAGTTCTATTAAGATTTCATCTTTATCTACAGTATCATTTTTTGAGATGTTAACATTTTTAATTTTTCCGACACTGTTAGATTTTATTATGTTCTCCATTTTCATGGCTTCTAATACTAGTAGGTGTTGTCCCTCTTTAATCGGATCATTTTTTTTGATTAATATGTCCAGTACCAGCCCCGGCATAGGTGCTTTAATATATCTTGACTCGCTATCATTCTTCCTTCCATATCCTAAATTATGAATTAATTTATCGTATTGATCTCTTAAATTGGTCTTGAAGTATTTACCGTTTACCAGTATTTCTATTGTTTTGGTGTTTTCGTTTAAGTCTATAATATCCAAATCGTATTCAATACCATCTTTTTCTATGATATAGTTGTTTTTATTTTGCGACTTGATCGAAAAACTGAAATTATCGGAGTCTATTTTACCTGTAAATATAGAATCTTCACTTAGTTCAATTTCATATTTACGGTTATTTACATTTGCTTCTGACATTTATGAGATGATTTTAAGAGTTATAGCGCTAAATTTTTAATAACTTTAGATATGGCATATTATTTGCGATCATCATACTAAAGTATTAAAATTAGTAATTTAAAATTGTCTACAATGAAAAGAATTATATTATTATCAATTGCTCTTGTAACTTTTCTTTCGGTAAACGCGCAGAACAATACTAAAGTTGGTATAAAAGGAGGCTTTAATTATAATATGTCTTCTACTGATTTAAGTGATGCTCCGCTTGGTGCCTGGAATGCAATAAAGGATCCTAAAGCGAACAACGGATGGCATTTAGGTGTGCAATACAGAAGTTATTGCGGCGAGAAATTATATATTCAGCCCGAGTTAATTTATTCCCAGACATCAGAATCGTACGAAATAGACCTAAATAATAATTGGATTAAAACTGATTTTGATGATAGGATGGTAGATATAAACCTATTGTTGGGGATGAAATTTATGGATATGATCAGAGTTTATGGCGGACCAATGGGGATGCTGAATGTTGGAACAAATCAGGAAGCTAATGATATAGTAACAGCGTATAAATCTTTTAGAATGGGATATCAATTAGGGATTGGGGTAGATCTGTTATCTGCATTTACCTTTGATGTTTCTTATAAAGGAAGTTTTAATTCTGATAATGGAGTTATGAAAGTTGGTGGAGTAGATGTTCCGGTATCTCAAAATGTATCTCAGGTATTATTGGGTGTTGGAGTTTTGTTTTAAAAAAAAAGGGAGGCTTAAAAAACCTCCCTGTATATTATAATCTCATTGTTAACCCAAGACCTGCTGTTCCACCACTGGTATGTCCGCCACCAAATTCAAGGTAGATACCCCATTTTTCACTCCAGAACCATCGTCCTCCTACCTGAAGTCCTGCATCAAAATCACTGTCATTACCATTGTTTTTATCGTTACCGTTGTCTAAGCCAAAAGCATATCCTGCATTTGCTCCTGCGTATACATCCCATTGAGCAGGTAAATCAATAAGAGTGTCAAAGTAAAAATTAGCTTTTACTCCGGCAGTTAAATAACTCAATTCCAGATTTGTACCCGCTGCAGGTGCAATTGTTATATTTTCAGCTACAGGTATCTCATAACTTAAACCTATAACACCAAAATTTAATTGACTTGTTGCCTGTGCAAATAAACCGTTCATTGCAAATAGCATAATAACTAATAGTGTAATTTTTTTCATCTTACATATTATTTTAATTAATAACATGGATATTTATGATCCATATAAAAGTTTGTAGTCTCAATCATTTAATTTAAAATGATTTAGTTTAATAAATTTAGTAAAAAAAAATAATTATTGAGACTTTTTAGTCAATTTTTACATGTCCCCAGTTTTCTCCACTGCGTATTCTATTTAATTGAGTGTGAGTAATTCCAAATTGTTTTGCAATTACTTTTAATCTTGTGTTAGGGTTTCTTTTAAGGTATTTTTTCAGACGAATAACTTCAGTCTCTGTTAGTTTAGCGTTTCTGATAATTCCCTTTCTGTTAATTTTGGCATAAGCCGGATTTTTTCTCTGATGAGCTTCCATCTCGCTTTTAGATGCCCATGCTAAATTTGTATGCTTATTATTGGTTTTATCATAGTCAATATGAATTACAAATTTTTGGTCATCGCGCTTTGGTGGTAGAAATTGAAGAGCTACCAATTTGTGTATATACCTGGAAGTTTTTTTCATCTTATAGGTAATTCTTAATAAATCATATCCGGCAATTACGGTAGGATTCATCAACTTCCCATCAGCTACGTTTGTGTAACTAATAACGCGACCATAATTTGAAATTTTGTACCTCTCATTGAATTTTTCACCATCAATTTCCAGTACTTTCCATTCTTCATCTCTGAAACTTGCAATCATTAGAATTGTCTTAAATGTTAATATTTGCTATGAGATAGGCATAATGTCGATTTAAGTAAGTGAATGGGAGTATAGACGTAAAAGTAAGAAAATTATTACTTATAAAAAAAGTGATTAGAAAGAAATTGAAATTTTATTATTAGTTATACCAATCACAAATCAAAATTACCGATATAAATATTTTCTATTTCCCTCTTTCTTCGTTGTAAAACAGTTCCGTAACTAAGGCTATGCAACGATTTTTCGCCTCGTTATAGGAAAATATAATTACTGACGAACAGTTGATTTTGGAGTTCGTGAATCGCTTCACTTATTTCAATTTATTTATCAATCATTTTGAATCGTAATTGCTATAAAGGTAAAATGGCAGGTATTTATGAATCAGGAATAGGA
>JBDLJM010000020.1 GCA_039714315.1 Bacteroidota bacterium
ATGAATGGTTCATTTGTAATAATTGTTTTTCAGTGGTCAAATGGTACATTCATGTATTTAGATACCACAAATTAACGAAATTGTACCCATGAATGGTTCATTTGTAAATAATTTGTTTTTCATTGGTCAAATGGTACATTCATGTATTTATGATACCACAAATATATCTTCTTCCTATAATTTGTTGAAAACTTTCCTTTTAAGCCGCGATGTTTAACACTTTATCATTTGATAATTATTAATTTTACACCCTCAAAAACAGCAGCGTATTTAAGCATAAATATAGGCAAAGTTAAAACTAGTTTTAACTGCATTAAATATATAAAAAAATAATTTCCGCTTAGCGGGTTGAAAAGTACAAAATGTTTCTCGAAAATACAGTAAATCATACAGAACAGAAAGGTTGGATTGAAGTTATTACCGGTTCAATGTTTTCAGGAAAGACTGAAGAGTTGATTCGCAGGCTAAAAAGGGCGAAAATAGCAAAGCAGAAAGTTGAAATTTTTAAACCTGCAATCGATACCAGATACGATGAAGAGAAAGTAGTTTCTCACGACTCAAACGAAATTCACTCTACTCCGGTGCCTGCAGCTGCAAATATTCCATTACTTGCCGATGATGTTGATGTAGTTGGAATTGACGAAGCACAGTTTTTCGACAGTGAAATTGTTGAAGTTTGTAATCATCTTGCCAATAGAGGTATCAGAGTAATTGTTGCCGGATTGGATATGGATTTCAAAGGTCAGCCATTTGGACCAATGCCATTTCTTATGGCAACAGCAGAATACGTTACAAAGGTTCATGCGGTTTGTTCAAAAACAGGGAATCTGGCCCATTACAGTCACAGAACCGATGCCAGCGACGATTTAGTTCTGCTGGGCGAAATAAACGAATACGAACCACTTAGCAGAGCTGCATATTTCGAAGCGATGAACAGTAAGAAAAATGTTGAAGAAGAAGTTTAACTTTATATTCTACATATTTTATAAAATCCTCTATTTTACCGATAGAGGATTTTTTTTGTGCCTTTGTAAGACCTACACATAAGGTTACCGACAAACAAAAATTCATAAAAGACCGGAATATGTATAATTATACTAATTTAGACAAGATTTTCACAAATGAAGAATTGGATTAACCCATAACATGCTGGTATTTCCGAAATACTGCGAAACAAAAAATACCATGTCTGAAAAATACCAAAATAAATACCGTGTAAAATCCCATAGAATGCCAGGTTGGGATTATTCGGATAATGGGTACTATTACATTACCATTGTTTCCCAAAACAGGGTGTCTAATTTAGGTAAAATAGATAATAATGAAATGGTATTGTCTGATTTTGGTATAATTGTAAAGACCGAATTTTTAAAATCATTTGAAATACGAAACGAATTATTTTTAGGTGAATGTATTATCATGCCAAATCATATCCATGCCATAATAATTTTAAATAAATCGGAATTGGATGATTTGTTGGTGAATGATGATTTGTTGGTGAATGTAGAGACGCACGGCCGTGCGTCTCTACATAATCACAACCATAACCGTACAAACAACCCAATACCACCAATCAGAAAACCAAAATCGATATCGTCATTTATTGCGGGTTTTAAATCGGCAGTGAACACAAAAATTGATAATTATATTGATGAAAACAATTTAGATATTCCGAAATACAACAGAAAAAATCATTTTTTTCAATCAAACTATCACGACCGTATTATCCGTGATGATGCAGAATATAACAGGATTAAGAATTATATCATTAATAATCCTAAAAATTGGAATAATGATAGATTTAATAATTATTCCAATTTTTAGGATTCAAAACCAAATTTTATAATTACAATGACCAAAAATCAATATTCGATAAAAGATATAGCCGGTATAATTGATGCTGATTTTATAGGCGATGAAAACTATAAAATAAACAACTTAAGTATCGATAGCCGTAAATCGGGGAACAATTCCAAAACCTTGTTTTTTGCATTAGAAACCCCAAACAACGACGGTCATAAATATATAGACGAACTGATATTGAAAGGAACATTGAGTTTTGTGGTGAACAAACTCCCCGATAATATAAATAAATCGGCAAATTATATAGTTGTAAAAAACAGTTTCGATGCCCTTAAAAATCTGGCGAGGTGGAAAAGAGAAAACTCAAATATAAAAACAGTTGCAATAACCGGCAGTAACGGAAAAACTATTGTCAAGGAATGGCTGTATCAGCTTCTGCAAAACGATTTCAACATAGTACGAAGTCCTAAGAGTTATAACTCGCAAATTGGTGTTCCATTATCGGTTTGGGGGATCAATAAAGAAAATAATCTGGGAATTTTCGAAGTGGGAATATCAAAACCCGGAGAAATGGATGTATTACAGAAAATTGTGAAGCCGCAAATTGGAATATTTACAAATATTGGAAGTGCACATTCCGAAAACTTTATTTCCCGGAAACAAAAAATTGAAGAAAAGATTAAGCTTTTTAAGAACGCCGAAAAGCTCATTTTTAAAGATGATGCAGAACTCGGAATGATTATTAAAAATTCTGATTTACTTAAAAACGTTAAAAAACTTTCGTGGGCTTTCCGAACAAAAGCCGATTTGCAGATACTCGGAGTGTT
This sequence comes from Bacteroidota bacterium, assembly GCA_039714315.1. Classification (NCBI taxonomy): domain Bacteria; kingdom Pseudomonadati; phylum Bacteroidota; species Bacteroidota bacterium. Next base: position 2,631 of record JBDLJM010000020.1, read on the forward strand.
AAAAGGTAGCTCGGCAACAACAATAACAGGACTTTTCAACGCTAAAGTTTATACTGTTGAAATTCCATTTACAGACGAAGCATCTGTTGAAAATGCAATAACTTCGTGGTTGCTAATGCTTGACTTTGGATATGACAACGACGAAATTAAGAAACGAATCAAAAAATTGACCCCTATTGAGATGCGACTGGAACAACTCGAGGGTAATAACAACTGCACAATAATAAACGACGGATACAGTCTCGATGTTGATTCTCTGAAAATAGCGTTAGACTTTCTTGACACGCAGTTTCAACACAGCGAAAGAACTGTAATTATTTCTAATATCGAACAGCATAAAGAGGATACCGGTCTTTTATACGAAGAAACAGGACGTTTAATAGAACAACATAAAATAAATAAGGTAATTCTTGTAGGATCAGAAATTTCGCGATATAAAAATAAGTTTCACGCAAAATATATCCACTGCTTTAACAGTACTGCAGACCTTGTATCGGGTATCGACAAAACAGATCTTAACAATGAAGTAGTATTGGTGAAAGGTGCAAGATCTTTTCGTTTCGAGAAAATCGTAACACTTCTTGCCAAAAAATCACATGATACCGTTTTGGAAGTTAATCTTTCGGGAATAGTGAGAAACCTCAACTTCTATAAAAGCCGGCTCAAAGCGGAAACTAAAGTTATGGTTATGGTAAAAGCCTTTTCCTATGGCGGTGGAAGTTATGAGATAGCTAATATTCTTCAATATCACAATGTTGATTATCTGGCTGTGGCATATGCCGATGAAGGGAAAGCTCTACGCGAATCAGGAATAAGTACTCCTATTTTGGTCTTAAACCCCGAAGTTTCGAGTTATGCAACTCTAATAGAATACAATCTGGAGCCCGAAATATACAGTTTAAGGGTATTAAATGAATTTTTAAAGGTACTTGGCGACAGAAATTTTTCTGTCCATCTAAAAATAGATACCGGAATGCACAGACTTGGATTTATGGAAAATGATATTGACTTATTGACTGATACCATAAACCGGAATAAAAACATTGAGGTTAAATCCATTTTCTCACACCTTTCGGCAGCCGATGACCTGTTGGAGACGGAATTTACAGAATCACAGGCAAATAAATTATTTTCAATATCAAAGAAGATAAGCGATGCCATTAAGTTCAAACCATTGGTTCATTTGCTAAACAGTGCGGGGATAATTAATTATCCTGAATATCAATTTAACATGGTTCGCATAGGCCTGGGACTTCACGGGATCACAAAAAACGAAGAAGCCCAGCAATTTTTAGAACCTATTACAAAGCTCAATACAGTTATTTCACAAATCAGAACTATCGAAAAAGGAGAAAGTGTCGGTTACAACAGGGAATTTACTGCGAAAAAAACAATGAAGATAGCAACCTTGCCAATAGGATATGCCGATGGAATTGACCGCAGGTGGGGAAATGAGATTGGCGGGGTAGTAATTAACAATAAAAGAGCTGCAATAATTGGCATCATTGCCATGGACATGATGATGGTTGATGTAAGTGATATTAGCTGTGAAGAAGGAGATGCAGTTGAAATATTTGGCAATAATATTACTGTTTCGGAAATTGCTGAGAAGATAGGGACTATTCCATACGAAATTCTGACAAAGATTTCGCCGAGGGTAAAGCGGGTATATTATCAGGAATAAAAAAACAGCCTTTAAGTAAAAACCTAAAGGCTGCTAATATTATACAATAATTGTACTAATTATTTTCCTGCAATAAAACTTCTTATAGCTTCAGTATACTCAGTTTCTGTAACTACTGAGTTTGTAGAAGCAGCTGCCCCTTCAACTTTAGTATAGTTTGTTACAACTTCGGCAGCAGCACCAAGTAAATCGATATACACCTGGTAAGATACATAGAACGACTTGTCTGAGATATTGTAATTTCCACTATTACCTCCAGCATCTACAGTAGGGCGATAGTATACACGGTGTTGATAAGCACCTTCAGGGTCTCCTACATGAAATTTCCCATCCTCTTCATCGAAGTACAGAGCAGTTTCGAATGTTTCGAATGTTATACCTCCATTTTCGAAATCGAAAGCGAAATCTAAATCAGAATGATATCCAAAAATACCTCCTAAAAGCACAGAGCTTTCGCTACAACCTTTTAACTTAACATCGTACTGGTATGATGAACCTGAAATTGTTCCTCCAACAAAGTTGAATACTGTATTTACTCCAAGGAAAGTACTCATAACTTCATTATAGTTATAATCCTTCATAGTAAATAAATAATCGATATATTCGAATTCTTCACCATTATGATACCATCCTATTTCTTGTGAACTGTTTCCTGCTGCATCAGCAAAAGAACCCTCTGCAGAAAATAGAACTAATATATTCCCACAATCAAATTGATATTCGCTTAAATCAACAGTTACACTATTACCAAAAACAGTCACATCTCCTATTAATACATTTACAGATTTAGTAACCTCAGGAAGATCTCCTTCGTTTAGTTTAACACTATGTACCTGCATATTGAAACTACCAGGAACAAGAATCACATCTTCATTAAAAAATAATTCAATAACAGGCGATGTATTAGTTTCTGTTCCTGAAGGAGGATTAGAATACTCAGCTTTTAATATAGGACCGGTAATATCTTCAACAACAACAGTATCAACAACTACGGGAGTAATTTCGTCATTAATATTACGTATAAGTGAATAAACATAATACTTAGGAGAACCAGCAATAGTATCGTTAAACACTTTGTTATCTCCAATTATTTCGAAACTACCATTTTTAAGTGCATCAACACTACCTGATATTAACTGATAAGCATCAGGAGTAGCAATTAACTCACTTGAGATAGCGTAAAACATCTCTCCGTCTGTACTTGTAGATACATCCATTGTTAACGCAATGTTACCACCCGATTCTGCAACAGTTGTATCAGAATAAACAATAGTGTGAGCATCTACGATTGTAGGATTAAAATCGGCAGCATTTTCCTTATTACAGGAAAATATTGCTGCTGACATAATCAATGCGATTATATATATTTTTTTCATAGTTATTAATTTTTAGTGTAAGTAGTAGTTCCGAACCAATCGAAGAATCCTGTAGCAGCAGCCGAATTCACGTAGAATCCATACTTACTAATAGTCACAGTACCATCGGCATTAATAGTACCAACAATATCCCTTTTAGTATCTACAACTCTTTCTCCATCGATAACTTCTACATAAACAACATATACCTTACCATAAGTCTCGTCGGTTGCAATTACCTGACCTGCCTTAATTGTAAATGTATTAGCTTCTAAATCAACTGAAGCTCTAATATCGTTGTAATCAAATCCTTCCCAGAAACCTCTAATATCGAGTTCAGTATTAGAACCTCTTACGGGTAAAAATGTTGATTCCCATGTACTAGTTTCCTCAAAACGATTAGAATAACCTTCAACATTGTAAGTTCCAAACAAGTGAGCTAAAGGATGTTCATCATCAATAATATCAACTATATGAGTATTAGCTTCAACTCCTCCAATTCCAATATTAACATCCGAATTGCTTATATTGGCAATATTAATCTCTATAACTTTATCTCCACCTACTACATCATTATCGATTGTAACAATTTCGAGATAATTATAAACATCTGTTCCATCTAATCGGAAATCATCTTTGTTTAGTACAATAAAATGTTCCCCTTCAACTGCTGTACTGTCAAAGCTAAATTCAACTGAAACATTAAGGTCTTTATTGTTAGTTGTAAGATAAACTGGAATTCGAACAGTATCTACAACATCGTAAACAAGAGTATCTAATCCAACAATTTCAGTAATTTCAACGCCTTCAGTTAAGGTAGAACTTCTACCCTCAAAAGCTACATGCATTACATTATCCGGTAATTTATAATCGGGCTTTTCACAAGAAGAAGCCACGAAAATCAATGCTAATGCTATAAATTTAATTAATTTCTTCATGATTAATATCCGTTATTTTGTTTCATATTATCGTTTGCAAATAGTTCATCCTGTGGTATAGGCAGATACATGAATTTATGACTATCCGTGTTAAGAACCTTATATTCTGGTATTAATTCAATATCCTCATCTAAACGCTCTATACCTTCATTGAATCGTTTTAAATCGAACCAACGGTGTCCTTCGTAAGCTAATTCTAAACGACGTTCGCTAAGAATACTCTCCAAAGCAATATCATCCGAATTGAAAACTACATCAACATTTCCTTCTATTCTATTAGAACGGAGTCTATTATAATCGTCAGCAGAAAGAGATAATTCTCCTGATCGTGCATAAGCTTCGGATCTAATTAAATATTGCTCAGATATTCTAAATAGTTTAGTTAAAGCAAGACCAGTATTAGTTTCAGTACCTAAATATTTTGCTACAACCAACTCTCCATCAGCTCTAACATTATAAATTACACTATTTCTAATGTCATTTTCATTAGCAGAAACTTCGTTTACTATACTGTATGATGGGTGGAATTGAATATTCCCATTTAGGTATGAAGTAAACATATCGCCTAATCTTATATTCTCGTTAGGTAAATATTCATAAGCCCAAATAATCTCAGTATCATCCTCGTCTGACCATAATTTATTATAGTTTGCTATAGTACTTAAGTTGTAGTTTTGAATCGACATAGAACTGAACTCAATAGCTTTAGTATAATCTTGCTTATAAAGATATAAACGAGACAACATTGCCACTACAGCATCTTTAGTAATTCTAGTCTTATCGTCTAAAGACTCTGGCATTAATTCGTATGCTTTTAATAGATCAGCTTCAATACCATTATAACTCTCTATAACAGATAATCGAGCTGGTGTTTCGATCCCTGATTTGGTAACATAAGGAACTCCAAATTCACTAGAAAGATTATTATACTCGCCAAATAAACGCAATAGCTCGAAGTGCATATATCCTCGAAGTGCATGCGCTTCGGCTTTATACTGTGCCAGTTTTTCCTCTTCAGAAGCAGAACTCGCTTTAACATTTCCAACACCTTCTAATAATTTATTCACAATAAGAATTGGGAAGAATCTAGAACTCCAATTTCCTGATGCCTCATTAGTACTAGAATTAATAGTCCATGTGTGTATTTGAACACCACCACCAGTATTTGTAGATGCTAAACGAAGATCATCACCAATACGAGAAGAAATTTCTATTGGTCCAAAAGTTGGCATAGAACCATATGCACCAATCATCATCTTATTGGCATCATCAACTGTAGTCAACACATCCTCATCAAGAATAACATCTTGATGATCGATATCTAAACTACAAGAACCAAGTGTTAGTCCAACTATAACAGATATATATTTTATTATATTTTTCATTTTCAACAAATTAGAAGTTAACATCTAAACCAAATGTAAAGATTGTAGGTGTAGGATATTCATACTGTGCAATGTTGTTATCATCTTCAGGATCGAATCCTGTCCAGCTTGTCCATGTTAGCAAGTTTTGAACTCGTCCGTAAACCCTAAGTTTTTGCATTTTAACCTTACTTGCTATTGCATTAGGAACATTATACCCAATACTTATATCGCGAAGCTTAAGGAAAGAAGCATCTTCGATAAATTTAGAAGTAAACTCAAGATTATAACTCTTACCCTGAATATCTGTAATATCACCCGGTTCTTTCCAAATATCATTCATTTCGGTTGACATATTGAACTGAGTAAAATTGTGGTTTTCCTGGAAGAAACGCTGATTATTAAAACGTTTAAATCCTGTTTGGAAAGAGAACATCATATTAAAATCGAAACCTTTCCAGCTCATGTTTGTTCCAATACCTCCAATTGACGGTGGAATATAAGTTCCAAAATTTGCAACATTATTATCTGCAGAATATACAGCTGTAACATTACCATCTTTATCATAATAAAGTGGAGCACCTGTTGCATAATCGACTCCTGCCCATCCAACAATATAATGAGTACCAAGAGATAAACCTTCACGTATAATCGCGGTTCCATCCTCAAACTCATTAACTTGTCCTAAATCAGTTATCTCGTTTTTGTTATATGCATAATTTGCAAATACACCCCATTTAAAATCGCCTGTAAGTATATCGTAATTTACATCTAACTCAATACCTTTATTCTCCATAGAACCGGCATTATACATTATAGAAGAAAATCCTGTAGTTCTAGACAAATTATAGCTAACAAAGTTATTAGTAACCTTTTCGTGATAAAGTTCAACAGAAGCTCTTAAGCGAGACTCAAACATAGAACTTTCTAAACCTAAGTTAGATTTATGAGAAGTTTCCCATACCAGATCCTGATTACCTAAAGTTGCCGGTAGGTAACCTTGTTCTCCTCTATAGCTCCCTGTTCTCCAAGTAAAATCTTTTTGGGTAGGACCTATTGGTCTTTTATTTCCTGTTACTCCATAAGAAGCTTTAACCTTAAGATCATTAATAATATCTATTTCTTCGATAAATGATTCTTTTCCGGCATTCCATATAAATCCTACTGAACCTAACTTAGCCCAGCGATTCTCCTTCGTAAATTTAGACGATGCATCCATACGGAAGTTTCCTCTAATTGTATATTTTTCGTTATAAGTATAACGGGCATCAAAAAAGTAAGACAATAAAACTTCTCTATATCTACCTCCCTTAATAACAGACGGTGCATTAAAAAGGTTTCCATCATCATCAATTGATGCCGGCGATAATGAAGCTGGAGAACCATTTAGTTTCTCTGACACTCCATAACCCTGATACCCAAAAGATTCATAATTACTCTCTACCCATTCTTGTCCAAGCATCAAACCTATATTGTGTTTATCTTCGATGTACTTATTATAAGAAAGAAGGTTAGTAAAAGTAGAATTAATCCCATCGGCATAAGATTGCGACAAACTACCTGTTTTATAATCATCGTTCTGCCCAAACCATGTAGTTGGATTTGTAGAATATTTACTTACAGTTTTTGTATTATCTATACCATACAAAGTTTTAAAAGACAACTCATCAGTAATATCCCATGTTAAAGAAAACGAACCAACCATTTTTAAGTCTTCGTAAGATCGCGTATTCTCAACAAGGTTCTGATAGTTACGAGCTGCATACGAATCACTTTCCAAGGTAAGGCTACCATCTTCGTGATACAATTTTTCGTAAGGATTAGCTAAATACGCAGTGGCAAATACATTTCTAAGGTTTACTGAACCTTCAGCTGAAATTTCATTAACAGCTGCACTACCAATCGACATATTTGCACCAACAGTAAGGTTATCGTACAATTTATGTTTAAAGTTGAATCGACCCGTGATACGTTCCAAATCAGAGCTTAATGCAATTCCTTCCTGATCGAAGTAAGAAATAGACATAAAGTACTGTGTTTTTTGAGAACCACCTGAGGCACTTAATTCGTGCTGCTTAGTAATACCATTTCGTGTAAAAATATCAGTCCAGTTTGTATTGATATTTGAAAGACGCTGCCATTCCAGACTGCCTTCTTCAATATCAGCTCCAGGACCTCTACCTACATATTTTTCGAAAAGCAACTTTTCCTCCGAGTTCATCAAAGGAGTTTTCATATCGTTTCGTTTAGAGTAACCATAGTTAAAACGATAGTTAATCTTTGTTTTCCCTTCGCTACCTTTTTTAGTTGTAATTACAATTACACCATTTGTACCACGAGATCCATATATAGCAGTAGCTGAAGCATCCTTAAGTACCGAAAATGATGCAAAATCATTAGGGTTTAACGCTGCAAAATCACGACCGCTAATCTGAACTCCGTCCATAATATATAATGGATCGGCACCACCGGAAATAGATGAAGCACCACGAATACGTACAGAAGAAGCTGCACCGGGCTGTCCCGAACCACTTGTTACCTGTAATCCGGCTGCTCTACCCTGCAAAGCCTGGTCGAACGATGCAACAGGTACTTGCTCTAATTCAGAAGCATCAACAACAGTAATAGACCCAGCAATAGTAGCACGTGTTTCTTTAGCATATCCAGTTACAACAACCTCTTCCAAAGCTGTAGCATCAGGATCCAAAATCATATTAACGGTAGTACCGGTAACTTCTACTACTTTAGTTGTGAAACCAATAAAAGAGAAGCTCAATTCATCTCCCTGATTGGCAGTAATACTATAATTACCATCAAAATCGGTTGAAGTACCATTAGTCGTTCCCACAACTACAATACTAACTCCCGGCATAGTAAGTCCATCTTCCGACGATGTAACTACTCCGGAAACTGTAATCTCCTGAGCCATTGTGGCCAAAGGAGACATTAAGACAATAAAAACTGCCAAAATCCGTGTAAAATTTAACCTCATATTCATAATTTATTTGTGATTAGGAAAGGTCTAGTTGCTTAAAAAGCAACTAGACCTTTATTCTTTTATTACTGTTTTATCATTTTATTTATCGATTTTCCCTCTTCGCCTATAAGTTCTACCATGTAAATACCACTATTAAGTTCCTTTACAGACTTACGCAATTCTTTATTATTAACATCGCTTGTAAACGATTTTACAACTGCTCCACTTACATCATAAATATTTACTGTAATCAACTTATCGTCTAATCCATGTAAAGAAATAATTAGATCGTCGGCAACTGGATTTGGATATATTTCCCACTTGTGGGCTAATAAATCATCCATGCCTAAAACATTATTTACAACAACAGTTTTTGTTACACTATTTGCTTCACCTTCTTCGTCAACAGCGGTAATATGGAATCTTGTAAATCCAACTTTTAAAGGTTCGATGATAATATTATCACCTGCTAAATACATTCTAGCAATAGACTCATCATCAACAGAAGTTGTAAAAGTCATTTCCTGTCCGTCAGGATCATTAAATATCTTATATCCACTAGTTTTGTAAATAGGGTTTTCGTAATTTAATTGAATACTAGAATCATCTACTACAACAGGAGCTCTGTTTACATTGTAAACTTCAACATTAAAGGTTTGTACACCTTCAATTCCTAACGCATCTCTTGTATTTATTTCGAACTCATTATCTCCCTGACTATCAAAATCGGGTCTATACTCGAACGAAAGGATTCCATTTTCGTATGATATACTTGCCTGCTTGTATTCTTTATTGAATTTAACATGTGATATTGCATCACCTTCAACATCTACGACCTTAATTTCGGCACGAAGAGTATCTCCCTCAAGTACTTTTAACTCATCAGTTAATTCTAATGCCGGAGACTGATTTCTACGTAAAATTACTTTTACATCTCCCTCAGGATTTACAGGATCGTTAGTAGAGATATTAAGTTTAACCTCATTTTGGGCATAAGCAACTCTATCAGGATACATCGTGATATTAATTGTTTCTCGCTCTCCCGGGTTAACTATTCCCTCAGCATTAGACAACTCTAGCCATTGCATACTTTCGTACTCTTTTTGAGCAGCTCTAACCATATAATGATACTCTTTAAAATCGGTAGCTTTCAAATCAATCCACGACTGTCCATCAAACACAAAAAATGTTTTATACAAGTCAGAATTCTTTATTTCGGCAACTCCCAAAGGGTATTCTGCTTCAATTGGATATGTAAATACCACATAGAATCTCTCGTAAGGCAATAAAACGATAGGCTCGCTAAGTTCGAAAGTTAATAAACTACCGGTATCATCTTCTGCATCAACCGAATTAGAAACAGTTTGAGTATGTACTACTTTTGCCGAAGCAATATCACTACCTGTACGTATTTCTATTTGAATATCAGCATTTAAAAGTGTACCCGCAACATACCATGTTTGAACATGCGACAATTTAAACCCTTCGTCTGGTGCAGTAAATGCAGTAGCAGCAGAAAAAGTATATGCTCCTCCAAAACCTAAACGGGTATCGGCCACAGTATTATTTTCATAAGATAATACATTGTAGAATGTCTCTTCATTACTACTGTATGGTACAGTTGACATATTAGTAACATCAGCACTCATTAATTCTGCATTAGCAGAAAATGGGACTATTGAAGACAATGCAACTTCGTCGCGTGTATAATCTATTTCTATCTGATATTTTAAATCCGATTTTCCATATCTATTCCCTATTCTAAACTCATCAGTAACAACATCATCTGTTGTTATAAGGTTGTAAATAGAATCTTTATCGAGTTTAAATACCGGAGGTCGCTTATAATCTGCCCTAATAGGAAGATTAAAAGTTCCTTCTCCATAATTGGTCTCAATTATTAAATTGTTGGTATAATCAACAGTTAAATATTCTTCTCTTACCGGATTAAGAGTAAGACGAATTTTTCCCGACCATGTACTCTCTGTATTAATACTGTATACGGGAACATCTGTTGTACTTGGAGTAATAAGAACCCACTCATCACGTGTCCAAAAATTACCTTTAACAAGATACTCTACTTTTATATCTTTATTATGTTCAAGTTGAAAGCCTGTAACCTCTAACGGTCTTTTTCCATCATTTGAGATTACAATATCCTTAACAATACCTTGAGAATAAACTCCAGGCATTACAACTCCGTAATCAACTGTATCTGACACCAATAAAGGATCTCCTGCAACATGTAAATGAAGGTTGAAATCTAACTTTTCGTTAAGAGGATCGTTTGTAAATATATTAAGTACATTATCGTAATCGCCTGCATATACCTGATTTGTATTAAGTACGAAATCGAATTCTTTCGATTGCCCTGCATCAACAGTATATTTATACGAAGGCGTAATCTCTACAGATACACCGGGCTTAAAGTAATGATCGTATGCTGCAATAATTATTTTTTCGCTTGCATCTTTATTTTTTATACCAATCTGACCAAGCCTTACATCTAATCTTCCTTCACTTTCATCGGTGTATCGGTTATACATAAACCTAATTCTTCCATCTTTTTGTAATACAAGCTGGAAACTGAAAGGTGGTGCACCACCATACGCGCTAGACATATCTCTCCACTCTATCACAAGTTTATCATCGTACTGACGGTAATAAACTCCAGTACCTGGGGTTAAGGAAAAATCCTGCCCACTAAAAAATGGTGCTATAGCATTATTCACATGATTGTCTTCTCCAAATACAGGAACAGTAGGAAACATCCAGACATCATCTCTTTCGGGCTTATCGAACGAAACAACTCCCGAGATACTAACATAAATTTTGCTATACTCCTCTCCATAAAACTCAAACGCAAAAGGGAGATCATACTCGTCCCAATATTTGCGTATATCGTGTTGTATTTCAAATTTGTTTTCCTCAGATAAATTATACCATATAAATGGTACATCAGAGCTATTATACGTAGATTTTACAATATAAGTAAACTCCGGTATCTCGGAAGGAGTATTTTCAGTACTAGTACCTTCAACATTTAATACCGTTGATGATCCAAAGGCTATTTCCAATGGAGATTTTCCATTATTAATAGCAGAAACTTTATGTACCTTTATTTGGTCAACTTCAAGAGTATCGGTAATCTCTGTTACAGAAAGAGCTAATTCCGGTGCTTCTAATATGTTAGCATCTATTGCAATAGGTATAGATGAATTATCGGAAGCTGTAAACTCCAATACATCATTTATAGATTTAACCACATCGCTATTTAAAACTACTCTTGCATATAAAACCTGTCTTGGTTTTATAGTAACAGGTAACTCTCCAATATACTGAGAATCTGAATTTAAAGACGTAACAGAAATAATATCTATCGGCTTATCTCCACTATTACTAATTTCAACAACATCGCTTACTTCCTTATTATGGAGAACATCGCCAAACGAAATAGTATTTTTATTGCTATTTAATATTGCTGTTCCTCCCGATGTAACGTTAACATTAACTTCTATAGCATTAGCAACACTATATGTATCGTTAGCAAAGATATTTAACCTTTCGGTAAAAGAACCTTCGTTAAGTTTAGTTTCATCTAAAGTAAAAACTACGTTAACCGAATCGCCAACCGAAACTATCCCAGAGGCATTCTCTACATTTTTAATTAGTTTAACACCAGGGCTATATATATTGATTATTGTACCCCCTTTGGTCGGAGCTTTAATATCTTCGTCTTTACGCCCTTGAATAAACAGACCGCCAGTTTTTATCTCATTTTCTATCGCTACATAGTAATCGTCCTGTAATGAAGAGTCTAAACCATCCATTTTATCGTAAACAAAACTAATATTACCATTGTCGAACATTACTATTTGGAAAGTAATATTAACATCGTCGTTATCATTACTAGATCGGAAATTACTGTATTGAACAATAACTTTACCTAATTCATGTTTTACATAAACCTTTCCCGTTATAGCTATAATAGGATATCTCATACGAAGTCCGGCAATATAACCATCAGGACTATAAGAGTTATAAGTGAATGCATTTCCAAGTCCTCCTGCAAAATTAAAACTTAGCAATCCTTGAGGTGTAACTTTTATTATATCGTATGATTTACCAAAGAAAGGAAATTCAAATCCCAGATTTAAATCGTAATACAACCCTCCCGACTTAAAGAAATCGGTAATATCTGTTCCTGTTTCAGAAACATCATTAAACACATAAGCTTCGGGGTATTGTACCGTTTCGTAAGTATAACCTAAATTAGATGATCCACTTAAGTTTACATCTTCGATATGTGAAAGATCACCATATCCCGAAAGTCCATATTGTAAAGGATAGCTCCCTGTATTTCTAACAACAATTGTGTCAGTTATTATATCACCAACAGTAACATTATCGTAGGTGAAATCAGTTTGTTTTATATCGATAACAGCAGGATCTAATCCAACTCCGAAAACATTAAACGAATACAAATCGCCATTTGTACTTTCTAATGATATAACTGAGTTATGACTTCCCGCAGATTCAGGAGTAAATTCAATCTGAATATTAGAATCACTCCTTCCCGGAACAGATACATTAGACACAACTTTGAATTGAGGATTGGAAGAATTAACTGCTGCTGCAACAAATGCTCCAAAACCAACATTTCTTATATCAATGGTAGCTGTAGTAGAAAGTCCCCTAAATTCATTTCCACAATCTATAATAGAAGGTGTATTTAAAACGGGTTTGTGATCTCTAACTACAGTTCTTAAATTAACTCTATGAAATGGATTCTCTTCGTCGTTCGACTTAAATACCATATTAGAATAATATACCCCATTTACTAAGCGAGATGCATCTACAGCATAGCTAATTTCACTTTCTCCTTGTCCAAATATTTGTCCTTCTTCGGGTGTAACTGTAACATAATCGTACCATGGGTCTAAATGCGATTCAGCTGTAACAGCCCATACAAAAGAAGGAGATTCTATTGCAGAAGTTAATGAAGACCATGTTTTCCCCATATCGCTACTATACAAACAGTTTGATGATTTTGAATCATCTATACCCGGGTAAATTCCAAATGGGAACAAGTTTCCTGATGGTGAATGGAATACAATCCAAAAAGTTTCTCCTTTTTCGAAAAACAAACCTTCTGTTAGTCCAATAATTCTAAGACTCGCCATATTCTCACTATTACTGGAAAGAGAAGGGTGTTCGTTATCGGAATAAATAAGGTTTTCTTTTAACATAGATTCTCCCTTATAAACTTCAATTATAAAGTTTCCATCTTCCTCATCACCACGTAAAGTTGCATGTACACGAGTTAAATTAAATCCATCTTCATCATCAACTACAAATTTGGTAGCACTGGAGTTAGTATTAGTCGAATCGAGTTCTCCAATAAAATATGAAGGATAAGTATTATTATAATAACGCTTTGTTTGATTTTCCCACATTAATGATGGAAGAGGAATTACGTTTTCCGGTTTCTTCTCTCCATCTACTCTTTCTAGTTTTGCCTCTATTGTTGGATTAGTAACACTAAAGTTTTCGGGATATTCTACACTGAATACTGAAGCATTCGAGAAATAATGACGATGATCTAATTCCCAGTTTAAAACACCTTCTCCTTGGTTGTATAGAGTAAATACTCCATTACTTGATTCAGGATCAAGAACACTAACAGTTTTTTCTATGTCTGTAACTTCAGTAGCAATTACTGGTCCTGAATTTGTTTGTCCACTTACAATATTGGAAATTTCAGAAATATTACCCCATTTATCGGATGCTAAAACTGCAAAATAATAACTTGTATTTTCTTCTAACCTTAGTGCTTCGGCAATAACAATGTCTCCCAACTCTCTAGTAGAATTGTCTACAACTGTATATTCTAAACTCAGTATATTTTCTTGTGTTATTATACTATCAGATGCAAAAAGCAAGAATTTAGACGGTGTTTCATCATCTACATCAGCAGGTACTGTCCATTGAGCAACAGCAAAATCCTTTGACGTTCCTAAAATAGTAAGATCTGTTACCGCTTCGGGAGGTGTGCTCTCGTTAATTTGAAGTGCGGCAGCTGCATCTATTAAACCACTACCCAATTTACCTATGTCACTAGGATTACTATCATCTATATTTCTACCCGAAGTAATAATACGAGTTTTTAAATCTACATTTGTAAATAAATCCGACCCGTATTTAGATACAACCAAAGCTGCGATCCCCGAAACATGAGGACAAGCCATTGAGGTACCCTGCATATATCCATAACCATCGCCTGTTGTAGTAGAAAGAATCATAGCACGTGCCCCGAAAGTCATATCTCCACCGGGAGCAGTTACATCTACCCATGTTCCATAGTTAGAATAAGGTGCTCTTCTAAAAGTTGTTCCGGTAGCTGACACTGCAACCGTATTTTCGTAATACCCGGGATAGTGAAGTCCTTCGATTCCTGAATTTCCTGCAGCAAAAAATACTACTCCTCCTTTCATTGGACTTTCAGAGTAATTTCCTGCTTCTTCATTAAAATAATCAATGGCATCAAGAACTATTTGATCATATACACCATCTTGTTGGTATCCCCATGAATTCTGTGAAATAACAGCTCCATTATCTGCTCCATAAATTATAGCTTCGGCATAATTTCCATTCCCGGCATCAGTAAAAATCTGACATGACATTAATTTTGCGCCATCTCCGTTTCCGCTACCTCCGGCAACACCTGCTACACCTATACCATTGTTATTAACTGCAGCAACAGTTCCGGCAACGTGTGTACCATGTTCATGAGCTATAATTTGCCCTTTATTATCAACAAAGTTATATCCATTTATATCGTCTATATAACCATTATTATCATCATCAACACCTTCTTCGCCATATAGCTCAGCTTCATTAACCCAAATATTGGCTTTCAAATCGGAATGACCTACATCGATACCACCATCAACAATAGCAACAATAACATTATTACTACCAGATGTTTCTTTCCATGCATCATATAAATTAATATCGGAACCTTCGCTATATCCCTCTTCTTCGCCTGTATTGTGGTAATGCCATTGATCGGCCAAATACGGATCGTTGGTAGGAAGTCCTTCCTGAGTAGATGCTAAACCAGCTTCTACAACCGGACTATCACCTAATACTATAATACTTACAGGCTCGGCAGTTAATACAGTTCCCGATAACTTAAATCTTTCCGTTACAACATTTATATCTGTGTTTCTATCGAGATCTAATTCGTACCATAAATGCAAGCCATGCTTAACGTGCTTACTTTCGTGCTTACCGGCATTTGGAAACACTCGTTTCATATTTACAACACTAAACTCTTTGTTTAGTATATCTAATTTAGATACGCCTGTTTCTACAATTCCAAATGAATTTGGTGTAGCTTTAAATTTACTGGATACAACTAATTCAATATCCTGTTTTAATTTTAATCTTACCTTCCCATTTTCAAAACCACTGTTTTGACCAAATGAAAAATTAGACAATAAAACAAATACCAATATCGAAAATAATCTACTGGCAAATAGTAATTTTTTTATCATAAGAGGCAGGGTTTGTTTCAATGAATTGTTTCTATTAGATTCTATACTTCATACTCTTTCACTCACTTTCTAAGTGGTAAAAAAACAAGGGTTTAAGATTTATTCAAAATAAAGGGCATTATAATATCTATACATCTCAAAAAAACATGCCCTACATTACCTATACATAAACCCATATACACCTATACTACAATAGATTACAATAATCTCAATATTGTTATTAAAATAGGCGTCTCAACTTATATATAGAGATGATTGAGACGCCTATTAATTAGTTTTTTATCATTTTATTCATCGATCGTCCGTTGTTTCCAACAAGCTCAACCATGTAAACTCCGCTACTCAACTTGCTTACCGGCACAGATATCTTATTGTTTTCTACATCATAAGTAAATGACTTAACAACGGTACCACTCAGATCGTAAATATTAACTCTAACTTCCCCCTCCTCTTCAATCTCATTTAGAGAAATAACCATGTCGTTTATAACAGGGTTTGGATATATTTCCCATTGTGTAGCCAAAAACTCTTCCTCACTTAAAAAAGAGTTAACAACAATATTTTTTGTTGTAACTGTTTTAGCACCATCTGTATCGATAGCAGTAAGCTCAATTTTAGAGAATCCTGTTTTCTTTGGATGAACTATGAATCCACCTACTGACATAAACAGTTCTGCAACTTCTTTATCACCAATTATCTCAGCTTTAAAAGACATGTCCTGACCATCAGGATCCATAAATATATCATTGAACTTAGATTGGTATTGCGGATTATCAATATCGATAATTATGTGACTGTCATCAACAACAATTGGTCCATGTGGAACATTTAGTACCTCAACATAAAACACTCTTGTTGATTTAGTATTTAAGTCATCCTCGGTATAAACTTCAAATTTTTGTATTCCGGCATCCATATATGTTGGAGAATAGCTAAAGAAAACAGAGTCATTAGCAAAACTGAAACTTGTATTTTCATACTCCGGCATTGTTACACTTTTAACTCCATTACCTTCAACATCTTCCACCTTAAATGAAATGTCGATTGTTTCTCCTTCGTACAACGAATAATCTTCATCTGCAAAAATTTCAGGCCCCTGATTCTTGCGTAAGCTAACTAATACATCCTCCTGTTTATTTTGAGGATCGTCTGTATTGAAAGTTAGAGTAACATTGTTATTTGGTCTTTTAGCCCTTTCAGGGTAAAATGTTAAAAGAATATCTTTTTGAGCACCAGCCATAAGACTTCCTTCTATTTCGGAAAGCTCTAACCAGTTAACATTTTCTGCTTCTTTTTCAGCTGCTCGTACTAATAGTCCAACATTTGCTAAACTTGCTATTTCCTGAACGTCGAACCATTTTTCCATATAATAAATGAAATAAGTGTTTGGCTTATTCTCTACAGTAGTTACCCCCTGAGGCATCTGTATCTCTATAGGATATGTAAACACTAAAAA
The DNA here is from genome assembly GCA_039714315.1 of Bacteroidota bacterium. Lineage (NCBI taxonomy): Bacteria > Pseudomonadati > Bacteroidota > Bacteroidota bacterium. The sequence goes on from JBDLJM010000020.1 coordinate 19,964, forward strand.
GAATTTTTCATAAGGCATAAACAAAATTGGTTCGCTTAGTTCGAAATCGAGCAAAGAACCTACAATATCTGCTTCTTCAACTGTATGATTAAACACTTCGCTATATTGAATTGTAGAACTTTCTAAAGAAGTACCTACTCTAATTTCAACCTTGATATCTGAATTCAAATGTTCATCCGGCACATACCATGTTTGAACATTAGAAAGTTTGAACCCATCTTCAGGAGCAGTAAACGCAGTAGCAACTGTTAAAGCATAAGCTCCACCAACACCAATTGCATTATTAGCAGCTTCGGCTTCTTCGTAAGCTAATACTCTGTTGTAATCGTTTTGGGCTTTAGCACCATAATAAGCATCAGTATTAAGAGATTTTTTTTCTACTGTTAACTCTCCTGTAGCAAACATTGGTTCTATAAGCGTATTAGCTACAGATGTTCTATTATAATCAAGGCTCATCGAATAATCTAATTCCGATTGTCCTTCTACATTTCCTATAGTAATCTTATCGTTTATAACGGTATTATCGAAAACGATATGTGAAATTTCATTTTTATCGATCGTAAATACAGGTGGTAACTTATATTCTACACTAATTGGCATTTCTGCACTACCTGTTCCAAAATCGGTTGTCATTACAAGTTTATTACTATAACCTGCATCAACAAAGCTTGGTGTTTCCGGAGTTAAAACAAGTCGGAAAGGACCAAATTCACTACCCGGATCGATATCGAAATTATTAGAAAAATATCCATTTGGAAGATCTACCCAAAGATATCTTCCTCTATCTACTACTCTTGCCTGAAGCACAATATCATTATCATTAAGAAGTCCTACGTTCCTGATGTTCATTCTCCTTGTACCAGAATTTTCGATATAAAACTCTTTATAATAAGTGTTTTTTTCGGGTGATAATATCACTTCTCCAAAATCTAATACTTCACTTAATGTAACTTCTGCTTCTCCGCTAATAGAAATGTTGGCAGGAATATCAAGCACACTATTAAGGGCACTATTGTTAGAAATAGTTAAATACTCATTAAAATCACCAGCATACCTCTCTTTGGCGTTGAAAGCAATATCGTAAGTTTTTGATGCACCGGCAGCCAAAATTTCTTTTTTGGCAGGATAGAACTCAACAGCTACGTCTTTTCCGGCAAATTTTTGGTAATACGAAACTTGAACAAACTCTGTTGCATCGTGATTCTCTATTCCAACATTACCGTACATCGCTTTTAAAGCATCGTGAGTAAATGGTGAACGGTATTGTATTTTAAACCTTCCATCATTAAATATTATTATCTGGTAATCGAAAGGAATAGATGCAGGAGCAAAAAACTCTCTCCATTCAATTACAAATTTGTCATCATATTGTTTATAGAAAACACCTGATCTTTCGGGCTGATCTTCCCATCGCTGGTAAGTTGTTGGTGAAAAATATGGTGCTATACAATTGTTTACATTATCAAGTACCCCCATCTTCTCTGAATACTTAATAAAGTGCATTTTTTGTTCAGGTTCGTCAAACGAAACTGCACCTTGCAGACCTACCCATAATTTTGAATATTTCTGTTGATAAAACTCAAATTCAAAAGGAAGATCTATTTGATACCAATATTCACTAACTCCATCAGTAAAAAACGGAACTTTACTTTCTGCTCCTACATCTATCCAGTTATATGTAGCAGGATGATCGTCATAAGTAGTTTTATAAGCATAAGTAAACTCTTCTATTTCGGTACTAGTTGCGCTAACTTCATTATCTACAGGATATACAAGCGATGTACCAATAATAGCATAATCGAGTTGAGCCTGTCCTGTATTTTCGATAGTTAGAGCTTCTGTTTTTACCTCTCCAGGATTTAATAATACATTAAACTCATTAACCGAAACACTAACGTTTGGTCCCTCAATAATATTACCTGCAAAATTTACTGTATATACATTCCCCTCACTATCGTTAATAAGAAGTTTATCTGAAATTGCTGCAATGACATCAGTTGCTACCGAATATTCGATATACATTGTTTGCCCGGGTTTAACTTCTACATCATTATCCCCATTATATACTATCTGTCCGTTTTCGGAATTAATTGTAGTTATGGTTAAGGGTTTACTCCCTGTGTTTAATAACTGAACTACTCCATTTTCAACTTTATTCTGGAATACACTACCTAATTGAACTAATTCGTTTGAAAGTTCCAACCCGGCAACTCCTCCCTGGTTGGCTTCAATTTGTACTTCAATAAATTTACCTCTGTTGAAAGGATCGTTTGATAAAACTGACACCATCTCGCGATGACTTCCTTCTACAAGCTGTTCTCTATTTACTGTAAATACAACATCTTGCGATTTTCCAGGTAAAATAATCCCCTTACCCTCTGTAACATCTTTTATCAAGTTGCTACCCGGGCTTTGAATATATATTATTCTTTTTTCTCCAACATGTGTTTCTCCAGGCTGAAATCTACTTTGAAGAAATACACCATCATCTTTTGCTCTGTTTTCAACTGCAGCATAGACATTTTTATAACTGTCAGGATTTAAACCTTGTAATTTGTCGTAGATAAATTTAATATCACCATTATCGTATAAAACAATTTGATAAGTATATTCTACACCATCTTGACTACTAATACTGTTTACATCAGTGTATTGAACAGTAAAACTACCTAAACCTTTCTTATATGTTATTTTACCTTGAGTTGCTATAGAAAGCTCTGAAGCAAAAGCACACATATATCCATCAGGGTTATATTTATCGCGATAAGACATTGTTGCGTTAAACTTCCCATCGGTACCCAGTGTTAACATACTTCTTTTGGTGATATATAACTGTCTTAGCTTCTCTCCGAAATATGGAAAATCAAAACCAAGATCTACTTCAACAAATTCGTTAAGACCATCATTTTTAAACTCGTGGGTAACATCAACACCTGTTTCTGAAATATCATTAAATACGTATCCTACGGGATAATCGTACGATCCCATAGCATATCCATATTTCTGAACTTGAACATTAGTCCCAATCCAATCTATATGGCTCAAATCGTCGGCGAAATTTGTAAAACCAAATTGTAATGGATATTCTCCAGTGTTAGTAATGGTTACAGTATCTTTTAACTCTTCTACACCGTTAATATCTACATCGCTATAAGTTAACACGTTTGGATAATACTCCATGCTTGCAGGAGCAGCTCCAACACCGAAAACATTAAACTCATAAACATCACCTTTATAACCCGTTAAAGTTATAACTCCATTATCGTTTCCTGTTCCATCTGGAATATAAGTAACATCAATAACTCCCTTGCTACGAGCCGGGATATCGAAATAAGTATCATTTATTTCGAAAACTGATGGATTTGATGAAACAAGTGAAGAGCCTTTAAAACGTCCATATCCATTGTTTACAAGTTCTACTTGAATAGTCTTACTTAAACCATGAAATATATTTCCGTATTCAACAATATTTTGTGAACTAATTACAGGTTTGTGTCCCGAAACATCAAGTGTTATAGGTATTTTGTAAAATGGAGCTTCACTGTCGTTCGACATTACAACAACATTCGACTTATAGGTTCCATTAACCATTTTTGAGGCATCGTAATCTACTACAACCTCATTTTGTCCTAAAGCAGCAACCTCTCCCTGATTTGGAGTTAAAGTAATGTAAGTTTCAAGTTTTTCCTGCTTACTATAAGCCTTAACAGCCCAAACATAACCTGGGTCGTTAACCGCGGCTTCCATTGTTTGCCAAGTTTCTCCCTGATTAAAGCTCATAAGACAATTTCCTGAAAACTCAGGACTAGCTTCCGGCCTAACTCCTAAAGGATATAAATTACCACTAGGTACGTGATAAACTACCCAAAAGATATCACCCTTCTCGAAGAATAATTGTTCTTTAAGTGTATGCGGAAAATCTTGTATCTGATTCTCTTTATAAGCCATTAAGCCATCAGAAACATTAGTGCTATTACAAGTATAAATTAAGTTCTCTTTTTCGATAGAACTACCTTTATAAATCTCAATAATCGCAGGTCCATCTTCTTTATCTAGCCACATTAGAGCCGCTACAGTAGTTAGGTTGAACCCTTCCTCTTCGGTTACATAGAATCTGGTAGCCATTGAATTTGCTACAGTAGTATCATTTTCTCCAATGAAATATGGAGAAGTTCCGGGAGGATAATACTGTTTTTGTGAAGCCTCCCATTCTGCAGGCGATGCAGATGCAATTTCAGCTATATTCTGTTCAAACATTGATACTGAAGCATCGGAGTTTGTCACAATAGTTTGCAGTGCAGGATACTCTAACGATTGGGTAGAATATAAACGAGATACATCGCGCACTTCGGCATCCCAACGTAAATAACCTGTTTTTGTATTTAAAATATTAAAAGACTCTGTTCCGTAAGCTGAATTACTTGCATCAACACCTACAATTAGATTGTCTTTATCGCTCGATATTCCAGGTCCCTCATTAGTTGTTTCATTTACCACATTAGACATTTCTGAACGATTTCCCCATCGGTCAATGGCAACAACTGTAAAATAATAATTAGTTAAACCCTTTAAGCCTTCTATTTCGTGCATAACTTCATCTCCTACAAGTTTTTCGTCATTAGAAACAAATGAACTTAAGGCTGAAGATATATTTTCTTGTGTTATTTCATTTTCAGACCAATGCACACTATAGGCAATAGGAGTTTCATCATCATCATCTACAGGAACATCCCACGAAAGAACTACAAAATCCTTTGAAATACCACGTATTGCAAGGTTGTTAATTTTATTTGGTGGAGAACCGGCATTTACTTCAAGAGTTCTTTTAGCATCAATTAAACCTGAACCAAGTTTTCCTATATAAATTTCATTATTGTGTGATTCTATATCGACTACACCTGTTAGAATACGGCTTTTTAGCTCTTCGCTAGTAAAAGCGTTTCCTCCAAATTCGGAAATTACTAATGCTGCAATACCTGAAACGTGTGGACAAGCCATCGACGTTCCTTGCATTAATTGATAGTTATTATTACTTGTTGTACTTAAAACTCCATGTTTAAAACCCATCCCTAGGTTTCCTCCTGGAGCAGTAATATCAACCCAAGTACCGTAGTTAGAATAAGGCGCTTTTACAAAATTTGGACCAATCGAAGCCACTGAAACTGTACCGGGATAATATGCAGGATAACTCTCTGCCTCTGTTGAAGCATTTCCTGCTGCAAAAATCACTATCCCTCCTTTCATTTTACTTCCTTCGTAATTACCTGCTTCTGCAACAAAATAATCTATAGCATCCAAAACAGCCTGTTCGTAAACCCCAACCTGAGTATAAGACCATGAGTTTTGTGAAATATTTGCTCCGATATCGGCACCATAAGCAATAGCGTTAGCAAAATTAGCCTGACCATTTTCATTATCAAAAATCTGACACGATACTAATTTCACTCCATCGTTGTTTCCACTACCACCGGCTACACCAGCGCCTCCTACTCCATTATTGTTCACAGCAGAAACAGTACCGGCAACGTGTGTACCATGATCATGTGCAGTAATATTCCCGCTATTTTCTATAAAATTGAATCCGTTAACATCATCAATAAAACCATTATTATCATCATCAACACCAGGCTCTCCGTTAAACTCTGCCTCATTAACCCACATATTTGCGGCTAAATCTTCATGATCAACATCAATACCTCCATCTACAACAGCAACAACAACATCGCTACTACCTTTTACAATCTCCCATGCTTCGAAAAGGTTAATGTCAGATCCCGGTATAGAATTACTGATGCTTCCATCATTATTATAGTGCCACTGATCCGATAAATACGGATCGTTCAATGGTAATGCATTAGGTTCTGCCGAAGCTACCCCAGCATCTACCATCAGGTAATCTCCCAATGTTTTTATATGGATAGGTTCTGCCGATACAACAGCAGCAGTCGACGAATATCTTTCAGATACTTTCTTTAAATCAGCTTCATTATCAACTTCAAGCTCGTACCATAAATGTAAGCCGTGCTTAATATGTTTAGACTCGTGCTTCCCGGCATATGGGAAAACCCGCTTCATCTTAGTAACTTTAAATTTACTGTTTAATGCATCTAATTGATAATTCCCTGTTTCAATTATATCGCCGTAAGAGCTAACTCTTGCTTTAAGTACACCGACAACTTCAACCTCTACTTGTCTGTTTAATTTCACCCGAATTTTACGAGGGACAAAACCTTCGTTATCCTGTGCAAAAGAAGTTAATGTAAAAAATAACATCCCGGTTATTACAAATAACCTTTTAAATAAACGCTTTAAATCTTTCACCTTTGATGCCGGTTTTATATTGCTACTATCATCTATCCCAAAATTGCTATTTGAAACAACATTCGATTTCTCAAGTTTATCCAATAAAGATTTTAAAGCTTCTGACTGCTCTTTGCCCTGCTCTAAAATTTCTTCTATTTCATCTTCTTTCATTATGATGCAGATATAGGTTCTGAATTACAAAAATGTTAATTAGAGATTCAATTGGTTGATAATATCAGTTATATTATACCTACAACAATAGACTACAGTATTACTTTATCTATACAAAATACCGCTTACAGTTGATTTTAAGCGTATTATGCAAAAACACTGTATTATGGCTCCCTTTATCTTTTGGAAGAGATATTAGGATATACGTTAAATATGAGATGCGTATTATTGCAGAGAATACTACAACTTGGCAATAAAAGAACTTAAATTTGTATCGGTATTATTGATATTAAGTTTTTTTCGTAGTCTATATCTGGTAACATCAATAGTTCTAACACTTTGACCGGTAATTGCTGAAATCTCCTTTGAGGTTAAATTCAGTTTAAGAAATGCAGCCATACGTCTCTCGGCTGTGGTGAGTGAGAATTCTTTATCTAATCTATTATAGAACTCAGTATGAACGTCATGGAATGTTAACTCAAATTCCTTTAAAACATCTTTATCTCTTCCGGTTTTCAGACTTTTTATAATTCTTGCTAAGTGCGTTCTTTGCTTGGGGCTTAAATCTTTAGCGAAATCCTGTAACTGCTCGGCTATACTAATTATTAACTCATTTCTGCTAATTTGGAGCATAATGTTTGTTACAAGCTTCTTGTTTTTAGCTTCAAGCGTACTCTCAACTTCGCTCTTTTCAGCTTTTAACAACATATTTTCAATGTGTTTTTGCTTTACTTTTCTCTTTTGAACCAAATAGAGTAACGCAACAATTAATGCAGCAATTACAAGTATTAATAGTGCAATATAAAGACGGTTTAGATGAACTTTTTCCTCCTTTTTTAGAAGCTCCATTTCATACTTCAAATTCAAATCATTAATAGCGCTTGAATTTGAAGTTTTTATTATGTTTAAGTGCTTTTCTTCAGAAATAGTTAGGTATTTATAGGCATTTGTGAAATCGCCTTTTTGTGCATAAATTTTGCTTAGAAGTTTAGAGCTAATATAAATATCATACGAAACTCCAAGATCTGCAGAGTTAGAATAGCCCTTATTTAAATAGAATAAGGCACTATCAATATATTCTGCTTCGTAATATATCTCGCCTAAATTATTAAGCGATCGAGTAACGTCTATTTTACTATTTAAGCCTTTCCTTATTTCTAAAGCCTTATTCTCATATACTATAGCATCTTTTAGGTAGCCTTTCTTCTTTTGTAATTCGGCCTTATTTGAGTAGGCAATAGCCTCGTTTACTTTATCGCCTCTGTTAATTGATAAATCAATAGCCTTTAGCAAATATTTCTCTGCCTCAACATAGTTAGATAATTTTGCATTAGCATTAGATATATTAATGTAAATAGTAGTTAAATATCCAAGTTTTTTATCCTTTTCCTGAGGAATACTTGTAATATGATTATTAAGATTGATCTCTGCGTTTTTTAGTATTTCAATTGCTTTTAAATATTCTTCCTGACGCAGATAAACTCCTGCAATACTAATATCTCCGGCACTAGTAATTAAAACGTCGTCATATATTATTCCCAGTTCCTTAAGGTTCATATAACTATTGACAGCCATATACATTTCACCTTTAAAAAAGAAAGCATTACCTATATCGATATAAAGCTTTACCTGGTCTTCCTTACTTAATGATAACCTTTTAAGCTGATTGAGGTAATATATGGTAGAGTCGAGATCATTGTTAGATAGATTCTCTATCTTTTGCTTATAATTATTAATCAATAAAGAATCTGATGTACTTGAAGCATAACTATATTGTCCTACCGTTGTAAACAGTAAGCAAAAATAAATAATTCTATAAGTTTTATTCAAACCTGATACAGTCATATTAGAAATACAAATTACATATTCTCACATTCATTAATTGACAAAGATAAAGCAATATTACATATTGAAAAAAAAATCCCGCAATCTTGAAGAATGCGGGATTAAATATGGTTTTAAGTGCTTAAAATAACTACTCTTTAATAATACGAGTAATTGAAACACCTTCTTCTGAATTTACTTTTGCAAAGTATATTCCGGCTTTTAGACCTGAAATATTAAATTGAGATTTTGTTGCATTAGCTTCAATTACTTTAACAAGAGATCCTGAAATACTATATAATTCTATAAAGCTGATTTCAGAATTAGCATCAATAGTAATTAATCCGGTTGTTGGATTTGGATATACACCAATTTTTACATCACTATCATTTAATCCTAATGTAACAGTGAAATTAACTGTGTAAGTTAATACTGTTTCTCCATCCTCAGCTGTAACAACAACAGTTGTTGTTCCAGGAAACTCAGCAGCCGGAGTTACAACAACAGTAGAATTCTCGTCAGTGGAAATACCAACAACTTCCGGTACAGCAGTTGTTCCTTCTTCTAACTCAACATCATAATCAAATACAGCAGAATCAAATCCTTCAACATTCACACCTCCAAAAGTAATATCACTTAACGTAGCATCTTCACTTGGGAATAATGGTGTAACAGCTAAATTATCAAAACTCATATCTCTATAGTATACATGAGAAAGAACAAGCTCACTAGCGTTCGCTCCATTTATAAAATACTTTTGATCTTCTACCAAAGTAACAAAGGCAGTTTCGTCTTCTGTACCTTGCTTAACTTTTACAGTATAAGTAAAATTAACAGCATCAACAATGAATACAAAGTCGTAAGACGTATGTAATTCATATGCATAATCTACACCAGCTTCTATAATCTGAGGTCTATTACCAGACATATCTATCTGAGCAATAGTACTAATCTTTCCTTCTGTATTAAACTGAACATTTGGACCGAAGTTACTAAAGTTTCTGAAGTCAGGAAGACCTGCACCTTCTACAAGGAATAATCCTGCTCTAGAAACACGTGGAGTTACCGTAGCTGCTAATTCGTATTTCCAATCTGTAGCATCAGCAGAGTAGTCAATATTATCCTCAGTAGCACAAGCTTCAACTACTAAGTTTTCAATTTTCGTATCACCTCCATAAAGATAGTGAGTTAAAGCAACTTCATTTCCATTGAATAAAGTAAATTCAGGATTAGTTTTATCAACATCAGAATAAACAACAATAAAGTCTTCAGTACCGTTTTCTCTAATTTTAAATGTAAATGTATGAGTAATTGGATCTATAGTATACTCGATATCATATTTAGCATCTGCACTATATTTAATACCTGTACTTATAGATTCATACATGCGAAGACCTTTTGCAGTTGAAAGCTTTATTGTAGCTCCAGTACCTATATCATAAAATAGACCTGACACTAAATTAGACGCTTCTTCATTAACACTTTCGCCATTTAACAATCTAAAACTAGATTTGGCAGCACCAGAGATAGTAGCCGAAAGTTTGTAAGGGCGGTCTGTTGGCACATTGTCTATTGCAATAGCTAAAGGTGTTACTCTAAATTTTTCAACTTTAAAATCTTTTGAATCGTAGTGAGTAAAGGCGATATTGTTATTAGTAAGTCCACCATCTACAGAAAAATATGTTGTATCCTGAATTATAGTTACAAATTCAGCATCCGCACTATTTTTCACCAATAGGCTATAAGTATGATTTACCGGATCTATTGTGTATTTAATATCATATTTATCTCCCATTGTATATGGAACATTTGCTACAGAAATATTACTTGGAGCACCAAATCTTGTTTCAGGACCATACTGTGCAACAATTGCATTATATCCTCTAAATCCACCTACTTTAGTAACTGCAAGTTTAACTCCAATATTAGTAGCATCTTCACTTTCAGATTCACCGTTAATTAGCTTGAAATTACCTGCAAATGAACTACCGGTAATTGAAGCTGTTATTTCGTAAGGTGTTGAAGGCTCAACGAAAGCAACACTAGCAAGCATTTGTATTCTTACCTGTGAAAGAACCTTAGTTCCAAGCTCATCAGTTGCATAACGAGTTATTTTTACGTTATCTCCTAAACCAAATCCGTAATCAACAAATGTTTTACCTGCAAGATCACAGTCTGCTGTAGATATTCCAAGGTCCGTCTCTACCGAACCGGTTACAGAAGAAGCTATTGTCCAACTATAAGTTAAAGTTCCAAAACCTTCAGATGCAGCTGTTTCAGAAGCAATCGCTTCGATTACAGCCGTTTCTCTAACATTGTTTTGTGTAGTAACAATTTTACCACCTACAGGGCTCTTCTCCATAAGAACCTCAACTGTAGTACTTGTAGATAACTGATCGAATATACCATCTTTATCGTTTGCGAATCTTGTAAAAGTAACTGTTTTACCTCCAAAAGCATCACCGAAAATAGTGGTATTATTTAAGAAAGGAGCATTGTTATAATACAATAAAGTTCCATTTGTATCAGTATCCTGGTTACCATCGTTATCTAAATCTAATGGATATCCATTATCATAAGTTACAGTAGCTATTGTCATTTCTTCTCCAGCCACACCATATCCCCAAGTGTAATATGAACTAGCATATGCAGCAGTTTCTTCACCCACCTGACCTGGTGCTTTATCAAAGTAAAGTTTACCGTCAACAGAATTAGCCGGTGCTTTTATACTACCTGCAGTAATTTCAGAAGCTGAAAAATTTTCTACTGTAAAATCTTTTGAATCGTAGTGAGTAAAAGCAATATTGTTATTAGTAACTCCACCATCTACAGAAAAATATAGCGAATCTTGTGCAAGATTTACAAAATCAGCATCCGCACTATTTTTCACCCATAAACTATAAGTATGATTTACCGGATCTATTTTGTATTTAACATCATAAGTATCTCCTTTAGTATATGGAACATTGGCTTCAGAAATATTACTTGGAACCATCATTCTTACTTCAGGGCCAAACTGAGCAACAATTGCATTATATCCTCTAAAACCACCTACTTTAGCAACTACAAGTTTAACTCCAACATTAGTAGCCTCTTCATTTTCAGACTCACCGTTAATTAGCTTGAAATCAGCTGCAAATGAACTACCTGTAATTGAAGCAGATACAGTATAAACAGCAGCAGGCTCCTCGAAAGCAACACTTGCAAGTATTTGTATTCTTACCTGTGCAAGAACCTCAGTTCCAAGTTCATCAGTAGCATAACGAGTTATTTTTACGTTATCTCCTAAACCAAATCCGTAATCAGCAAATGTTTTACCTGCAAAATCACAGTTTTCTGTAGAAATTTCAAGGTCTGTCTCTACCGAACCGGTTACAGTAGTAGCTATTGTCCATCTATAAGTTAGAGCTCCATAACCTTCGGATGCAGCTGTTTCAGAAGCAATTGCTTCTATTACAGCTGTTTCTCTAATATTATTTTGTGTAGTAACAATTTTACCACCAACAGGTCTCTTCTCTAAAAGAACATCAACAGTTACACTTGTTGAAGTTTGATCTAATAAACCATCAACATCATTTGCAAATCTTGTAAAAGTAACAGTTTTTCCACCGAAAAGTTCACCAAAAGTACTATTGTTATTTAAGAAAGAAGCAGTGTCATAATACAATAGATTTCCATTTGTATCAGTATCCTGAACGCCATCATTATCGGCATCAAGAGGATATCCATTATCATAAGTTACAGTAGCTATTGTCATTTCTTCTCCAGCCACTCCATATTCCCATGTATAATAGAAATTATCATATCCGCTTGCAGCAGTTTCTTCAGTCACCTGACCTGGTGCTTTATCATAATAGATCTTACCATCTATGGAATTTCCAGGTGCTAAAATGCTACCCGGATCTCCTTGAGCGTAACTTGTAAACGAATACAAGGCTAACACCATTAGTGTAAACAATTTTTTCATATTTATTGATTTCATTAATAAAATTTAATCTGGCTCAAAAATGATATAATGCTGAAAATTAAGGACGAATACTCAGTTTCAATTATCATACACTACACGAAAAACAACAATACAATAACCATACACTAAACGGCAATCAACTGTAATTTAAAGAAATACACAACACACCTGTTCGGAGGTGAATATTAACAGACTTATATCAAACATATGGCTAAAAGTTAAAACTTAACATCTTATAGGTATTACTGCTTGCAAATTATCTACTACAACAAGAGATATGTTATCAATATCAAAAGGCTAAATAATTACAATCTAGAAATGAGTAAAAATCCTTAAACATAATTATTTCCCAGGGTTAATTCTCTTTAAGCATAGTATTAAATGAACGTCCTTCATTAGAAATAAGTTCTATAAAGTAAACACCGCTACTTAACTCCTCTACAGATATTCTCAAATAGCCATTCTCTACCACTGCATCAAAAGACATTAATTGCTCACCATTTACATTATAAATTATTAGTCCAAGCGATTTATCCTCCAAATTACCGGTTGCTATTACAAGTTCACCTTCAACCGGATTAGGATAAATACTCCACTTATTTGCAAGTATCTCATCATTACTAAGCACCGAGTTTACCACAA
>JBDLJM010000021.1 GCA_039714315.1 Bacteroidota bacterium
AAATAACGTAGGTGTGCCGAATTATGAATGTATCTTCATGGATTAAGTTTTTAGACAATAAATATCCAATTCCTCACTACAATCATGATGTAGTGACGAAGAGATAACCAGGCAATTAGTGAACAAATCTCTGTGGCGGCTACGCCTTAAGTGTGGACCCCGCAGAGCTATTGTGAGCAGTCTCAGCAGGCAAAACTACAAGCGGATAGCCTGTCTGCCAATCCAGGCAGGCCGGAAAAGGCGCATAAAAATTAATTAAAAAAGCATGAAAATAGTAAGTGGATTTTATCACTTATTGTAGACAATTTTATCGGCTAATAATAAATTTAGTACTGATGATATCACTTTCAGTTTTCTCAATAATAATATAAATTCCATTGTTAAGATTAGAAATATCAATTTTATCTTCTAATACCTTAACTTTCATTCTCCTCCCGGAAATGTCAAAAATATCTATATCGTTAAAATTGTTTCTGTACTTTATGTATAAGTAATTGCCTCTTATAACAGGGTTTGGGTAAACAACAAGTTTGTTTTTGTGTTTTATAATCTGTGTTGCATCAATTGCCAAACGAAGTCCTCCTGACATATTTCCGATAATTATATCAGGGTATGTGTCATTGTTTAAATCGCCTGTGGTAACAGTAGCTCTTTCTCCTTCATCGTAGTTTAAATAATTGTCGCTAAATAATTCGAATGTAGCATCCTGACTTGTGGAAATATTTTTATAGGCATATGTAGTGCCTGTTTGTGTTCCCAGAATTAATAATTTTCCTGATTTTGGATGATTCATTATTGAGCTAGACAACCAGGCTCCCTGTACATCAATTCCAGAAAGATCAATATTTCCCCAATTGTCGGATATTAACTCAAAGCTAGGATTGCCTTTATCTCCTGTATTTAGAAAGAAGCTAAGTTTCCCCTTCTTGTTGCCAATAATTAGATCTAGTAATCCATCTTCATCAACATCTGTCAGATTCGGCATTGCACCGTTACCAACATCAATTCCTAAATAATTAAATTGTTTTATGTTGAAATCTCCATTTCCAATGCCTTCAAAATAATGTATCATTCCCTCAGATTCACCAATAATTACATCGGGAATTTCATCATCGTTCAAATCGCCAAAAGCGGGATATATATTTAGTTTATTGAATTGATCGAATTTGCCGTAGTTATCGCTTTTTAATTCAAATTTAGCTTTGTTTATGTTTCCTGTATTTTTATAAAATGCAATCTTCGATATATAACCGCCGCCATCCTTATAATAGCCATAGTTCCCAATCAGCAAATCTAATAATCCGTCACCGTCAATATCAAATAGATGTGGGTTTGATCCTTCTCCAACATCAATCATTTCATCCTGTAAAAAAGATTTGCTCTGCAGTTCAAAATGGGTATTACCGTTGTTGGATGTGTTTTTGTACCACCAAACGCTATTCGAGTTCATAGAACCTTTTATGGCAGGACTTGCAATTAGGTCTTCTTTCCCGTCATGTTCGATGTCGATCATAGAAAACCCCGGGAAATATTCAATGTCGATAGGAGTGGAGTAGTTGGGGAAATTATCATCCATCTCAGTCATTTGTGCATTAGCAATACTTCCATTATTGAATACCAGAGTAGCATTTTCGAAAGTTATATCACCAATGAGCATATCGGGTAACCCGTTTCCATTGAAATCGTGAACTAACAGTGATGATCCGGCATGCATTTTAATTTCTTTTCTCTTCGATAAAGAATTGGAACAAACGCTAAGTGTAACTGAATTGTTCATATAATTCTCAGCAAAACCTCCCCAGCAAACGGATTGTAAAGCAAAGTCTAATCCGCAGGGAGAGCGATTTTCGTGATATTCAACCGTAGAACCTTCGGGAATTGCACTTCCCAATCCGAAATTCAGAATATCGATGCTACCATCACTATTTATATCGGCAATTGCCGGGATGTCCTGATAAATTATGCTGAGGTTTACGTCGTATTCACTACCAATATCAGTTTTAATAGCTTCTTTGTACAGAATACCATTCGGCGTATTGTATTCAAATATAATTTGTTCAAATTCAAGTACTGATTCTGAACTTGTATTTTTCCATACTTCAATTCCTAATTTGTTATATGCGAAAATATCTTTTTTGCCGTCACAATTATAGTCTATGAGTTTAATCCAATTTTGAACAGGTGGAAAATTTATGGCATAGTCAGGAAAATATTTGTAGTCAATAATTTTTTCAGAACTCTGCTTTATGAACGGCATTATTCTATTCCCCGACCTGTCGAATACCAATAAATCATCAATATTATCATTGTTAAAGTCAAAGGTCTCTATCTGAATAAAATTTAAGCCTCCTGCCCAGGCACTATTTAGAATATCACCGTCTTTTGTAACTTCAATATCAATGTCGAAATTATATTCAGCTATTTCCTGACCAAAAATGTTAGTTGTCAATAACAAAGAACTGATAACTAGAATTAGGATGTTTTTCTTAACAGGTGGCATAAAACAAAGATAGAATAATTACTAAATAGGATGCTTTTGAATTTATGTTTCTTTTTACAGGTTACAGTATCTGTAAATGAGACCGCTTATTTAGTAGAACTTGAATTAATAAGCTTTGTTCATTAATACATTAGATCATTAACTTATTAAGCTCGGTTGTTGAAAAATGAAATAGAAACAGTAGAAACAATCAGTATTCCGCTTAAAACTATAAACGAAATTCCAATCCCAAAAATATCAGCCAATACTCCCAGTGAAAATGCAAGTGTGGCTGTCATAATGGTTTTTAGTTGTGACTGAACAGATATTACAGATGTCAAAATTTCGTTAGGGACATTATCAGAAACAAAACCTGTTAAAATAGGTTTGCGCAGGTTTTCGATAATATAAATTCCAATAAAAGCAATTAGAGAAATTACCCATAGATCATTTATAAAGAATATACCGCTTAAAACTCCGAACATAAAACCGGCGATAAGTGTAATGTAAGAGATATTATTTTTCCCTTTATCGGCTACCAATCCGGCAAACTGGGAAGCTCTTGAGGTTAACAGGTAGATAATAAAGTAAATTACTCCAACTATTATTCCATTTTTCTTATTCTGGTCAATATCCATCATGAAAGGAATAATCAATGCTATGTTGATCATTAAAGGCTGTATGTAGTCTTTAACGGCTTTCAGGTAGGCTGAATGTAAGGCTGAAGTGTTGATTATTTTTAAAACATTTGGTTCCTTTATTATTTTTATAAAGGTTGATAGGGTTAGCCTTATTTTGCCGCTTTTTTTATTTTTCTTGCTGCTGATAGAAACATTCAGTTCTTCAGGATAAGAGCCCACAAGAATTAGGTTTATTAAATATGGGATAATCGAAAATAAAAATATATACTGATAAGATCCGGTAAAAAAAACTAATCCGCCGGCAATCAATGAAGATATTGCGGATCCTTTTTGTGAACAGGCCCGGGTATGTCCGTAATAATTTATTTTCTGATCGGACCAGCTATTTATTTTCAGGTAGTCCATTATCATTCCTTTATGTGTTCCTGATCTAAAAGCATCACCAACACCATACAAAACAAAGGCAATTAAGAATAACCAAAAATCAGAAGATAAGTAGAATACAATAAACGAAAATATATAGGCGATAAATGATGCCATCAATGCACTTTTTCGGCCGTAAGAGTCAGCAATAATTCCTGATGGAATTTCCAGAAGATTAATGATAATTTCGCGAACGGCGTATAAAATACCTATTTCGGTATATGGAAGTCCCTTGTCTAATAAATATAAAATAAAGAAGGCATCGAAGAAACGCAGGTTCTTTAAAAACCCGTAGAAGCAAAATTTGTAGTATTGTTTGTTTTTTATTAACGTTGACATCATTCACTGTCATTAATTTTGCACAAACAGTCTGCAATAACAACTTCCCCCACCATGCAGGTGCTCATTGCATCTGAATCGTGATAGCTAATTTCTACCTTGTCACCGTCTTTAAAATCTTTACCAAAACTATCAAGGTTTATTACTTCAAGCTTTTTGTCGTTTTCTAACTCAATAATCAAAGTGCATCCGTCAAGACCCGTATAATCTTTTATTATTCCTACTTCTGCATTATCACAGCAGCTTTTTTTATCACAGGTTGAAGCAAAGAGTAATAGAACAAAACTGACTATTGCAAATTTCTTAATAATATGATTAGTCATAATAATTAGTTTAGAATTATAATATCAACTGCCAGCATCCAACATCAATGTACTTATCAAATTTTTTCCCTATTTCTCTAAAATGGGCAACTTTCTCGAAATTCAATTTTTCGTGAAGTGCTACCGATTCATCATTAGGAAGACTGATTAGCCCTAGAATTGAATGAAATTTTTGCTTTTTTAGTTCTTCAATCAGATTATTATAAAGCATTAGACCATAACCTTTACCGTGAAATCCATTTTTTACATACACAGTACCTTCTACGCTTTTGTTGTATGCGCTTTTATTCTTCCACTGACTGGCGTATGCAAATCCAACAACAGATCCATTTATTTCTAGAATATACCAAGGGTAAAGTGCCGTGATAGTTGATATTTTGATTTTAATATCGTCAAGTGTTTTTTTATTTTCATCGAAGGTTACAATCGAATTGGAAATATAAAAATTATATATTTTTAAGATATCATTTGCATCACCCGGTTTTACACTTCTTACTTTAACCATCATCAATTATATTTCAACTATATACAAACCACTTCCATATTTCACTTTTACACTTTCAACTTTTGTAAACTGGTTTTTTAGTTCATTACAAATATTTTGTTTGAAGTGTTTATAGTCGCTGCGCTCCAAAAATTCCAGAATTCTTATGAAGTAAGGTGTTCTGCCAATAAAATCATGTAGAACAATATATCTTTTTGAAACCCTTTTCATTTCCGAAAGCATCTTTTCCCTTCTTTCCTGTGTAACTCCATGTATAACAAACGAAGCCGTAACAATATCGAAGGAGTTATCTTTTATCTGATGAAGATTTTCTGCATCGGCAGTCATAAAGTTAATTTCAGGGAAATTATTTCTGCTTTCCTGTATCATTTTATCGGCAAAATCAATACCCGTAACTTCTCCGGCACCACCGTCTTTATATACTGAAGACCAAACACCTGTACCACTTCCTATATCCAGGACTTTCATGTTCTCGATACTGATTTTTGATTTTAATACCTCGATCACTTTTGAATAGTTTACTCCAAGTTGATGATTCATCTTTGAGTAAATTGGAGCGATGAGGTTGAAGATAAATTCAGCCCGTTTGTTTTCGTCTTTGGAGAAGTAGTGTTTAAGTTTCATCGTTACTGGTTACTGGTTACTGGTTGCTGGTTACTGGTTGCTGGTTACTGGTTGTTTCAAAACTATATTCATTTTCGATTTTAGCGATCTTTATATTGTAATTTTTATACCAAAGCGATTTTCCTTTTTTCTGAGCTTCTTTATGTTCGATGTTTTCTTTCCACTTTTTTATAGAATCTAAGTCTTTCCAGTAAGAAACAGTTATACCGATATGTTCGCGTGCAGAATCTACCGAAATAAATCCATCTTGTTTCTGAGCTAATTCCATCATTCTATCTGCCATTTTGGAATATCCATTATCGCCGGAGGTTCTTACTGATGTGAAAATTACAGCATAATAGGGGAGTGGATGTGGTTTTTGCTTCATAATGCAATATAACAAAAAAGCCGCGCTAAATGAATAGCGCGACTTTTATATATCAAAATCTTATTTATGTCTTAAAAATGGTATAATAAAGAAAAATTGATAGCTGTGAAATCAACATTTAAATTGAATTTAGTATCAGGGTCATTTTGATTTTCAAATTTAGATGACTGGTAACCAACTCTTCCAACTGTCGTAGATATTGACCATTGTGGAGTAAACCAATATTGGACCCCCGGAGAAACACCTATACCCCATGCGCTATAGCTGCCGAAATTATCATCTGTAGTGTCATTGTCTCCTCCTGCAATTGCAATATAGGCATCGCCATAGAGCGAAAATTTGTCAGTAACCGGCATATAGTATCTGAAGTATGGTATAAGAGCCCATCCGCTGGTGTTACTCCCTCCTGACAGCTGTAGAGTGCCACCTATAGCCATGTTTTCGTTGATCATCATTCCAAAACTTGGAGCTAAAGTAAATATACCATCACCATTAGTTGAAGTGTAATTTATCCCTCCTCCCAACCACATAGTTGTAGAATTAGAACTTGTGTTTGATTGTTGAGTTTTTTGATCTTCCTGAGCCTGAGCTCCCGACATAATAACTAATCCGAATGCAATTAGGAATAATTTTTTCATATTTTAATGATTTTTACATTTTGACTATCACTTTAAAGCGTGACAGGTATGGAATCCTCTTTTATTATCACTGCAGTTGTTTTTAGCTCCGCATTTCTGAGGATTTCATATTTATGAAATTAAGTTAGTTTAAAATGTGCTATTTAGTACAGCACCAGATATGGCTAATATATTAATTATTTAAGGAGATGTTATTTGAGAATAGAAAAGGGTGTTTTGTCTATGTGCTTTAAAATAAAACCATTGGTGTTGGCAGGATAATATTAACTTAATAGGATGGTAGGTTTTTTCTGTACTCTTTTTTCTTAGTGTCTTTTGATAAGTATGATGTATGTATTACCAATTAAATTTCAAGATGCACTGTTAGATTTGAAGTGTAGTTCTTTTTTACGAGTATTAAATCTTTTGCATAGCATGGCTATTGAAGAGATTTTATGTGAAGTAAAAATGGATTACACAAAAAAGATAATGTGCATTAGCTGCGCTGAATCTAAAGGTTTTTGATGTTTATTTGGTATAATATTGAACTGACAGAGATGGGATTAATTATAATTAATGGAGTATAAAAAAGCCACGCTGTCAGCATGGCCTTTTCTGTCTGTCAAAACAATGAGGCTATAAAGATTATTAAATATAAGGTATATAACAGCCGCCTCTCAGCCATTATTTTTTTTAAGGATATTATTTATCCACAACCTCCGGAAACAGCTTTTTTCTTACGTTTTACTGCTTTTTTCTTTTTTGTAGGTTGAGCTTTAGTAGCAATATTGCTTGCCTTGGCATTAGTAGGATTTTTACCTTCTATCATTGGGTAAGCGTTAGCTACTGCACTTGAAGTAAATCCTGCCCATCCTTTATCAACTAAAGTTGAATTCATGAAGCTGTTTGCTCCATAAGCGATAGTTTTTGCATCGTAACCCAGCATTCTCAAGTATGCAACAGTTGAAGCTGCATTTTGTCCTGTATAACAATAAACAACAATCGTTTTATCTGTTGGCAAGGTATTTAATGCACCATCAAGCTTTAGATCTTTCTTTGGAGTGTATTGTACAGCACCTTCTATGTGTCCGGCATCATATCTGTCTTTTGGCCAGTAGTTGATGATGTAGAACTTCGAAGGGTTTGCAAATACTTCATCAGCACTGATTTTAGCAACTTTGAATCCCTGATTAAAAATAGTTTGTGCTCTCTCTTCCAAAATTGAAGAAGCCAACTGTCTTTCTGATTTTATTTCAGGAAATTTACCTGCTTTAGCTTTTGTATTGTTTTTTGATTCCAGTTTATTGGCAAATTTATTGGAAACGGCATCTGACCAATAATTAGTGTTTTCATTGCTCCAGGCATTCATTCCGTATTTCATAGAATAAACATTGTTGTATCCTATTGTACGAAGAGCTCCTGCAGCAAAAGCAGCCGTTTGTCCCGTTTTACATGTAAAAACAATTTTTTTGTACGCATTTGCAGATACATTGTTTTTCATATAATCAACCAGAGAATCAAGTTTTACATTTAAAGCTCCGTTTACATGACCTTCTTCGTATAAATCTTTGCTTCTTAAATCAATTACCAAATAATCGCTAAGGTTTTCATAAACTTCATCGGCCGAAATAATAGTCGGGCCATTCGAAACAACATATTCTCCTGTTGCTTTCAAAAATTTGTGGGTGATTTCGGTAGGATTAACAGCTTCTTTCTTTATAGTAAGCTCATTAAGTCCTTCACCCGGAATACAAACTTCCTCACCACAGCTGGTTAGCAGAGCCGCTGAAAGAGATAGAAGGAAAAATATTTTATTTAAGTTTTTCATTTTTTTAATGCTTTAGGCTTTAAGCAATATGCTATAGGCGTCTTATTGCCTATAGCTTACAGCTTATAGCATTTTTGTTATCCACATCCGCCTGAAACGGCTTTCTTTTCACGTTTTACAGCTTTTTTCTTAGGCTTAGGAGCTGAGGAACTTGGAGCAACGCTTCCTGCACCGGCAGTTTCGGCAACAACCTTAGCATAATTATAACGTGCTTTTTCGTCGTTATAAACTCCTGTGCGCATTCCAAAATCACGCATTAAGAATCCTTTCGCATACTTACATCCTCCAAGAGCTACTTTTAGGTTTTTAAAACCAAGTTGTTTCAAAAGTAAAAATGTAGCTACCGCCTGTGATGAATCTTCACCAAATAAGATTAATATTTTTTTATCCTGATTAAGCTGTAGCATATTTTCGTTACACAAAAACTTTTTGGATAAAGGGATATTAGTGGCATGAGGTAAGTGCGACTCAATGAATTTATGAGCACTTCTTATGTCAATAAACTCATAGTTTACAGTGTCTTTTAAAAGTACAATGTCAGCAAATTCTTCTTCGCTTAGAGCAAATTTAGAATTAGTTTTCCCCCCGTTTACATAGAAATTCAGAATTTCTTCGGGCGATAGAACATAATCTTGTTTTACCTCTTCTTTACAACTTGTAAACGAAGATGCAAAAACAAGAAATAATAATATTTTACTTAAATTTTTCATCAACTATAATGTTTGATGTTTGGTGTTTGATGTTTGGTGTTCAATTTGGAACCTCAAACTTCAAACCTCAAACAATTTATTTATCCACATCCACCGGAAACGGCTTTTTTCTCACGCTTTACTGCTTTTTTCTTCGGTTTTGGAGCCGATGCATCTGCTGCAGGAGTTGCGCTGCCACCCCCAAAATAAGCCTGAGCCCCTTTTCTGAATTGATATAATTCGTCGTTTACAACATCAAAGTTTCCTTCGTATTTTGGACGTAATATTTTTTCAACCCATTCGTTAAGGCCGCCTCTCATTATGTAATTGTTTTTATACCCTTTTCTGGTAGCTACCATCAGAGCTACCATAGCATCTGTAGAACCATTTGAATAAAAAACGGTATTGTAAACTTCCTGATTTACATAATCCTGGTTAGCTTCATCTAATAATTTTCCAAGGGGAACGTTTACTGCTCCGGGTAAAGAAAATTTACTGAACTCTTCCTCCGAGCGTACATCCACAAGCTGTAACAATGGATCGTTCGAGATTAATTGTTCAGCAACTTTATCAACGCTATAATAATTTTCGTTTCGCTCTAAAGTTCTTACTAAGTTTTCAGGTTCTATTTCGTTATTCGGAACAAACACCGAAGTGAATGCAAGGAATAAACTTATAGCAATAAGAACTGTGGCAAAAAATGTTTTTCTAACTTGCATCTGGTTAAGTATTAATATTCAACATTTTTAATGTTTTGCTTGATCTTAGAAACCACCACAAATGTAATGATAGAGAAGACCGAAAAGATCAAAATCATTACTCCCAGTGGTAATCCAAATACATCAGACAACTGTAATACTCCTAAATTTGAAGTAGTTCTGAATTCCATCCAAAGAGTTTCGAAAGACATAGTATAAAAGAAAATTCCTCCGAAAATACCTCCTACAAATGCCAGTGCATCTAATTTTCCAATTGCTGCTGCACATACACTTGTTCCCGGACAAAATCCGCCGATTAAAAATCCTAATCCCATAAAAATTCCTCCTACTACTGTAGGCCAAAGGAAAGTTGTAGGGACGTAAATCGATCCATAATCAACATAGCCTAAATGGTTAAAAAGAAGAATGCCTGTTGATGCAGTAACTGCAGCTGTAAAAAATACTTTTATAACCGTAAAATCGTATCCGTAGAACAATCCTACAATTTTTCTGGAAGTTGAAAAACCTGCAGCTTCAAGTATAAAACCGAATCCTATACCTATAATGAAAGCCCAAAGCAGATCAAATTCACTTCCAGGTGTTATTAATGGTGACATAATTTATATTTTTTGCTATCGGTTGCCAGTTGCCGGTTTTTATTCTTTGAACCACCAACTTTACACCAATATTTTGTTAAACCCAATATTTTTTAAACGCCCAGGCCAGAGAGTAGCCTACTCCGAAAATAACTCCCACTACAAGGAAACCTGAAACCGACATTACTGCCATACCGCTTAATCCTGCTCCCGAAGTACACCCTCTTCCTAGTTGAGATCCAATTCCAAAGAATATCCCCCCAATAATTGCCATAACAATTCTTGTTTTAGAAGTAATTTTTGGTGAATGTTCAACTTTTAAGTTGAGACGTCCGGCTAGAGCTCCTGAAATTATTGCACCCGCAATAACTCCGATTATTTCAAAAACCAACCATGCTTTTAGTGGTGAGTGCTCAGCTCCGGCATATTTACCAAAGAATGCTGATGATTCTGCAAATGCAGGAGCAAACTTAACAACTCCTGCTGCAATAATATCTTTAAACGCACCACTGGCTCCCGTACCTTGTCCGGTAATTATAAAAGAAGCCATGATTATTAATCCCAGTAGCACTCCGGCTAAATAAGGATTCATATATTTATTTTGTGTATCAGACATTTTTTCTTTCTGTTTTTTTATTGGAAGAAATATTTCGAGAACTGTCCTGCATCAACCATAACGAAACGGAATATTGCACCTCCAAGAATAATAAAGAACGCAGGAATAGCGATAGGAACTTTATATCCTAATAATTCCATTGATTCTAAAACAGCGGGGAATAATAATCCCATTCCAACTACTCCTACCCAGAAAACAACAGTGTATGGCCCGCCAAGGAAAAGAGCTGCAGCATCCATTGAAGCCGATGTACCTGAACTTAAGCCCATAAACATGTGTGTAATCAGGAATAATTCTACAGCTATCAACCATAAATCAATTCTACTAAAACGCACTTTCTCGTAGTGGTCGTATGCCATCCACATGATAGTTGCAGCGGCAGTAGATATTCCTGAAGTTAAGAATAAAGGCCCGAGAATTGCGGTATTCCATAATGGACGCGCATTAAAGGCAGACAATAAAATACCGGTATAAACACCGAGAATTACCGATAAAATTATGTTAGCCCATGCAATTGCTTTTTGATTTTCTTTAAACCAGCCCATGATAGTTTTGGTAAAGTCAAAATCATTTATAAGCTTCTCGAGCCAGTCAATAATTTCATAGATAACAATATTCCTGTTCCAAAAATATTTTTTTAAATCGTCTAAGTATAATAATGGCCAAATAACAGATAATGGCATTACAACACCTAATGTCCAGGCTCCCCACGACATTGGAGAGTCTAATCTGATAGTTGTGTATAATTGCCAGAAATAAAGCTTGTGCTTTAAATCCAGTAATAGGAATATCAAACCTAATACAATTGCTATTGGGGCAATAAACGGTGCGATTTTAACAGCCGTTGGCATTTGATCCTCTTTCCCTCTTAAGTAGTAAAAAGAGGCGAAGAAAACCAATCCTGCAGCTAGTCCCCCAAGGAATAAGTAGGCAGGAATTTCCCAGTGCCAGGCATTAACCACCGGGTCAATGTTTAGCATGTCCCTACCGCTTGTGAATAATCTTTCTTTCATCTTATATTTTAATTGTTGTTTGTAGTTTGGTGTTTGGTGTTCAACATCGAAGCTCAAACCTCAAACCACAAACAGTTTTTATGTTAAGAAATAAACTTGTGGTTTAGTACCTGCTTCTTCTGCGTTTACTTTCCATTTTCTTGTTTTCAGAAGTTTTGTAATTGGTGATTCGGAATCATCTAAATCGCCAAATGTTAAAGCTTCGGTAGGACAAACAGAAACACAAGCTGTAGTATCTCCTGCTTCAACTCTGTGGTCGCAGAAAGTACATTTATCTACATATCCATCAGGGTGGAAATAACGGGCATCGTAAGGACAGGATTCTATACAAGCGCCACAACCGATACATTCTTCGTGAGTAACTTTTACAATTCCTCCTTCGATAACGTGACTGGCACCTGTAGGACAGGTCCTGACACATGGAGTATCTTCACAGTGATTACATCTTTCTGAACGGATTTCAAGATCCAGTAGTGGATATGTACCATCTACATTCTCTACTATCCAATCTCTACAATATCCTTCAGGAACATTGTTCTCAGTTTGACATGCAACTACACAGTCCGCACATCCGACACATTTTTTTGTGTCCATTGCCATTGCATACCTCATTATACTTGCTCTTTTTTGTGTGGATTTTCAGTTAAAAACGTTACAAAGTTTCCGCGCATTCCGGTACCTCCGGTAACAGGGTCGATTTTGTATGATGATATCATTTCAGAATCCGATGCACCTTTACCGTAAGCTCTTGTAAGCTTTTTGTTTTTGTGCCCGAAACCATGTACCATAAATACTGAGTCGTGACGTATTCTTTCTGTTACCCTGATTTTGATTGGGAAAGTAGAAATTACTCCATCCTGGTTTTGTAACCAAATCTCCTGACCCGATTTGAAATCCCAGATCTTAGCAATTTTTGGATTGATCCAAATATTGTTTTCATCCATTAAATCGTTCATGTTTGGCGAGTTGATAGTACGACCAAATGTGTGCATAGGTGCACGACCGTAAATCAATCTGTAGAAACCATCCTCGGGCTGAGCGTGATCTGTATATTTAGGCATAGGATCGTAACCCATTGCTTCCAGATCAGTAGAATAAAGTTCTATTTTACCCGTATTGGTGTTGAAGAAATAATCTTCACCATCATCTAAGTATAGTTTCTTTTTCTTGTCAAATAGTTTTACTCCGATCTGTTTCATCTCATCTAAAGAAGATCCAACCTTCTTAAACTGCCAGTCTAAAACCTCTTCGTAAGTTTCCCACTTGTAGTAATCTTCGAGTCCAAGTTTCAGTCCAAGTTCGCGACACATCCACCATGCAGGTTTTGTATCCCATTTTGGCTCAGCTGCCGGCATACGAAGAGCTATGTTTGGTACACGGTGTTGTGCAACACGTGCAACATCATATCTTTCTAAGTATGTAGCCTCCGGTAATATAACATCAGCATAACCTGTAATTTCCATTGGCATAGTATCAACTACAACAACTAAATCGAGGTTTTGTAATGCTTTTATTGTTTTTTCCTGATCAGGTACAGACTGAATTAAGTTGGTTGCAACAATAAACCAACCTTTATACTCGTGTCCGTATTTTTCTTTTGCTCCGGGTAAAGATGCTTCTCGGATTACGTTAGTAACTCCGGCGATAGCTCCTTTATACCCATCCTTTTTAGTCAGGTCTTTCCATGTCCAGTGTGGATGTGGATATTCGGGATGCGGGTAACTGGGAAGTTTTGCCTTCTCAGCAAAATAATAACCTCCTTTTTTACCGTAAGAACCTAATAAAGCATTAAGAATAGCAATTGATCTCATACGTTGAGTATCATCACCATACCATGCTGTATGACGTCCCGGGTGAATAATTACCGATGGAGCAGCCTTAGCCATTTCGTAAGCAGACTTGCGAATGTCTTCCGGCTTTATATCAGTTTTAGTATATGCCCATTCAGGCGTATATGAAGCAACATGAGCTTTTAGTTCGTCGAAACCATAAGCATATTGTTCAACGTATTTTTTATCATATAAATCTTCGTAGATAATCACGTGCATCCAAGCCAACAATAATGCTATGTCGGTTGAAGGACGGATAGGAAGCCAGTGTTTTGATTTACTCGCAACAGTTGAGAAACGAGGATCAACAGTAATGATAGAAGCTCCACGGTCTATTGCGTGAGAAACCTCCTGAACATAACCATTGTGCATGTTTTCGCCAATGTGGTTTCCAATAAGAACCAAACATTTTGTGTTTTTTACGTCAGTAGGTTCCGGTGAAGAAAGTCCCGCTCCGTATGTGTTGATGAAACCAGCCTCTCTTGTAGCCAAACATTGCGAAACAGCAGGTTTAGCTTCAGATTTCGAACCAAACGACTTGAACAGGTGTTTGAAGTGTGGTCCGGCTGTACCGTGGTGCATCAAGGCCATTGCTTCAGGTCCGTGTTCAGCTTTGATTTTATTCATCTTTTTAACGATGTAATCAAAAGCTTCATCCCATTCTACTTCTTTGAATTCCTGCTTGCCGGGATCACCAACGCGCATCATTGGTTTTTTTAACCTGTCGGGATCATTGTAGATTCCAACCCCCGCAGTACCTCTTGGACATAGACGTCCGTTTGAGTTTGGATCGTCTTCGTTTCCAATGATTTTTTGGATGTTACCATCTCTGTCTTTGTAAACCCATCCGGCACAGTTCCAGAAACAAACTTCGCAAACTGTAGGGGTTCTTTCAGCATTAGATTCTAATAATGGGGCTACTGAATCCTCCATAAAACTTGGAACCCATGTGAACATAGATGAAGCAGCCAGTACTCCCCCCGTTCCCATTGCCGAAGTTTTTATAAAATCTCTTCTATTTACATTTTTACTCATCAGTCGGTGTTTTAAATTCTGATGTTAATTTTGTTTTAATCTGAGTTATTAAGTGAAAATGTTACTCATTTAATAATTTCCATATAAAAATATTTACTCTGTTATACTGGTACTGTGATAATAGTCACTTTTCAATGTGATAAAATGACTTTTTATATGTGTTGTTCCTTAAGCCTAATGTTTATTAGGGAATTCATGATTAATAATTTATTTAGAATGTTTCTTAATTTGTTTGAATGCGATAAAATACACATGTAGATATGTTTTTAATCATGAATTCTATCTATTTAGAATCAGTTGAAATAAAAAGATGAAGTAAAACATGATGACGAGTGATAATTGAAGGTGTTAAAACATGATCTAGCGCATGGAAAATGATGAAGTTTCCTAAAATCCTTCTCCGTGAACAAAAAAAGGTGCTAATTTTATGATAATGAATATCTTTTATTAGAAGTATTAGCTTATTTTTTATTTAAAGATAATGGTAAGGATACTTTTTTTAAATTTGTGAGGAACCAATTTGTATGTGTATGAACTTTAATAAGCTAATAAAGAGTACTATATTTTTTCTGATAGTTTTTAGTTTATCATCATGTGTTGATGATGGCGATATTGAGGAAGATATAGCAGGAAAATATGTAGGGACATGGGATTATAATGACCGTGTACTTGCAAAGAAATTTGGGGCCGCCAGTGTCGAAATAGAGCGGGTAGGCGAGAGCCTGGATGAAATATATATTTATAATTTTCACAATTTAGGACAGAGTTCGAAAACAAGATTTATGGTTTATGATCATGAGCTTGAAATTACAAGTACTACAGTAGAAGGTCTCTCAATTGAGGGCAGTGGAAATTCGAATTATAATTATGATGAAATAACTATTTTGTACGATTATGATGGAGACAGTTTCGAAGCTATATTAACCAGATAACAAAAAAGAGGCCATCGGCCTCTTTTTTGTTTTTATAAATGATCTTTTTAATTAAAATAATCTTTGGCTTTTTCAAGTGCCGCTTCAATACCTGCAGGGTTCTTACCACCTGCTGTAGCAAAGAAGGCCTGGCCGCCTCCGCCTCCCTGGATTTCTTTTCCGAGTTCACGAACCATTTGTCCGGCATTTAGTCCTTTACCTTCAACAATATTTTTCGAAATCATTATCGTTAAAATTGCTTTGCCATTATTATCAGCTCCGTAAATCTGGAAGAGGTTTTCTTCTTCGCCATTCAACTCAAATGCTAAATTCTTTATTGAGCCTGCATCTAAATCAACTTTAGCTGCGATGAATTTTACTCCGTTTATTTCTGTTATGGCATTTTTAAGGTTTTGCTTCAGTGATTTAGCTTTTTCCTTAATCAACTCCTCAACCTGTTTTTTCAATGCTGAATTTTCATCCTGCAAAGTAATTATAGATTTAACAGGATCTGTTTTACTTTTAAGCGAATCTTTGATTTCGTTTAATAATGAAATTTGCTCCTTATAATAGTTTTCTGCCTTGATTGAAGTAACGGCTTCTATCCGTCTTATTCCTGATGCAATTGCGCTTTCAGAAAGTATTTTTATCGACCAGATTTCGCCTGTGCTTTGCACGTGTGTACCACCACAAAGTTCTATTGAATCACCAAATTTAATTGTACGAACTATATCACCATATTTTTCTCCGAATAATGCTAAAGCACCATCGTTAAGAGCTTCCTCAGACGAAATTTCTCTTTTTTCGACCAAAGGTATATTTGCCGAAATCAAATTGTTAATATAATTCTCTATCTCTTCCAATTCATCTTCACTTAGTTTTGAAAAATGAGAAAAATCGAAGCGTAAATGATCTGCATTTACCAAAGAGCCCTTTTGTTCTACATGTACACCAAGTACTTTACGAAGAGCATGGTGCAATAGGTGAGTGGCTGAGTGGTTACGTGCCGATAGGTTTCTTACTTCGGGGTTTACCTTTGCAATGTGTTTTCCGTCCAGGTTTTTCGGTAATTCTTTTGTGATGTGTATAGTTAAATTATTCTCCTTTTTAGTGTTGATTACGTAAACTACCTCATCGCCAAGTTCTAATGTTCCTTTATCTCCAACTTGTCCTCCTCCTTCGGCATAAAAAGGAGTTTTATTTAAAACAATTTGGTAGAAAATATCTTTTTTCGATTTAACTTTTCGGTATTTTAAAATTGAAACTTCTGCTTCCAGATTATCGTAACCGACAAATTCAACATCATCACCTTCATAAATTACAATCCAATCCTCAGTATCAATTTTAGAAGCAGCTCTGGAACGCGATTTCTGTTTTTCCATTTCTATTTGGAAACCTTCGCTGTCGAGTTCTAAATCGTTTTCCTTCAGGATAAGGGCAGTAAGGTCGATAGGGAATCCGTAAGTATCGTAAAGTTCAAATACTTTTGCTCCTTCAACAATTCCTTTTTCGGTTTCTCCAACAATCTGATCAATTCTTTTTAAACCTTGCTCTAATGTTCTCAAAAAAGAAAGTTCTTCTTCTTTAATTACATTTTTTATGATCGATTCCTGTTTTCTTATTTCAGGATAGAAATCGCCCATTTCATTAACAAGTACATCTACCAGTTTATAAATAAATGCACCTTTTATTTCTAATGTAGAGAAACCGTAACGAATAGCTCTACGCAAAATTCTTCGAATTACATATCCCGCTCCGGTATTACTTGGCAACTGGCCATCTGCAATAGAGAAACTCACAGCTCTTACATGATCGGCAATTACCCGCATTGCTATATCAGTTTCTTCACTGTCGCCAAAATCGAACTTCGATAATTCATCTATAACATTAAGTAAAGGAGTGAAAATATCGGTTTCGTAATTAGACTGTTTTCCCTGTAACACCATTGCCAAACGCTCGAATCCCATACCTGTGTCAACATGTTGGGCAGGCAGGTTTTCGAGAGAACCATCGGCTTTTCTGTTGAATTGCATAAATACCAGATTCCAAACTTCAATAACCTGTGGATGATCCTGGTTTACAAGATCTTTCCCTGATATTTTTGCTTTTTCTTCTTTAGAACGAATATCAACGTGGATTTCGGAACATGGGCCACACGGACCCTGAGCTCCCATTTCCCAAAAGTTATCCTTTTTGTTTCCGTTTATAATTCTGTCTTTCGAAATATGTTTTGTCCAAATGTTGTATGCTTCCTGATCAAATTCCAGACCTTCTTCTTTGGCCCCTTCAAAAACACTTACATAAAGACTGTCTTTATCAATTTTATAAACTTCGGTCAATAATTCCCATGCCCAATCTATTGCTTCTTTCTTGAAATAATCGCCAAACGACCAGTTTCCCAGCATTTCGAATAAGGTATGGTGATATGTATCAACCCCAACTTCTTCCAGATCGTTGTGTTTTCCCGAAACTCTTAAGCATTTTTGAGTATCGGCAATTCTTTTCGAAACAGGAGTGCCATGCCCAAGGAATAAATCTTTAAATTGATTCATTCCTGCATTAATAAACATTAATGTCGGGTCATCTTTAACTACTAATGGAGCCGATGATACTATTTTATGTTCTTTCTTCTGGAAATAATCCAGGAAAGTCTTTCTTATTTCTTGAGCCTTCATATAAAGAAATTCTTACGTCAAATTGCTGAAAATACTTTCAATTGTTATATCTTAGTATTAAAAATAATTAAAAAAATTAGAGTATATGTATTTGAAAGTGAAATATTTACACTCTTGCTTGTTTGTGAGTAAAATTGTTTGTAATGCCAATTGCATTAAATGATTAACTTTGCCCCGTTTTTTTGCTATTTTTAATAGTGCAAACATCGTGAAAAATTAGAAAAAAACTACGACTTATGTCTAAAGTAAAATATTATTATGATCCGCATAGTCTTTCTTATCAGAAAATAAAGAAAAGTAAGTGGGATCAGGTTATAAATACGGGTGTCTTTTTATTGGCTTCTTTGCTTTTTGGTGGATTAAGTTTACTGTTTATTGGTCAGTTTATAGAGAGTCCAAACGAAAAGTATTTGAAGAGAGAACTCGATAATATGCAGCTTAATTACGATCTTTTGGGAAGGAAGATTGATCAGGCTGAGAGTGTATTGCATGGAATTCAGGAAAGGGATGATAAGTTGTATCGTGTATATTTTGAGGCTGATCCAATTCCAAAAGAACAAAGGGTTGCCGGCTTTGGAGGTATTAACAGGTACAAGAGGCTGGAAGGTTACGAGAATTCAGATTTAGTTATCGAGAGCAGTAAAAAGCTTGATATACTAAATAAACAGCTATATATTCAATCGAAATCACTTGATGAAATTGTGGATTTAGCTAAGGAAAAAGAGAAGATGTTCGTTCATATTCCTGCTATTCAACCTGTAGCTAATAAGGATTTGAACAGGATGGCTTCCGGTTATGGTTATCGTTGGCATCCAATTTTAAAGTATAGAAAATTTCATTCAGGGATGGATTTCTCTGCTAAAATTGGAACACCAATATATGCTACCGGCGATGGTGTTGTGAAAAAGGCTATAAGCGGTGGAGGTTATGGAAAATACGTTGTGATTGATCATGGATATGGTTATGAAACACTCTATGGCCATATGAATAAATATATTGTTAAGCGTAGACAAAAAGTTAAAAGGGGAGAAGTTATTGGGTATGTTGGAAATACGGGACTTTCAAGTGGTCCGCACCTTCACTATGAAGTGCACAAGAACGGTAAAAAGTTAAATCCGGTTAATTTCTATCACAATGATTTAACTCCGGAAGAATATGGTAGATTGCTTATAATGTCGCAACAGGAAAACCAGTCAATGGATTAATTTTTGGATAGATATTGGCAGTATATATGCTGAAATAATGTAAAAGTTTAAACGACAGCGTTGGTTTTGTAAAAATTAGCGCTGTTTTTTTTATATTCATGTGTGTTAATTTTATATTTTGGTCATGAATATCCTTAAATACTATTCACCGTTTGCATGAATAAGTTGATAATGGATATTTCGCAATAAATTTAAAACTTCGATGATAGTAAAATTACCAAATAGCAAATACTACACAATAGGAGAAGTAGCGCAAGCTTTTGATGTAAATACATCTCTTATCAGATACTGGGAAAGTGAGTTTTCGATATTGAACCCTAAAAAAGATAAACGCGGCAACAGGCAATTTGAGGAAAAAGACATTGAGAGTTTGAAATTAATTTATTCACTGGTAAAGGAGCAGGGATTTACTCTGGAAGGAGCAAAGGACTATCTCAAGAATAAACTTCATAAAATTGACTACAAACAGGAAGTTGTTAATAGACTGGAATCAATAAAAGAAGAGTTACTCAAAATAAAGTCCGAATTGTAACCCTGTCCGCCACACCCGGATAATCAGGTGCCGATTTACTAATTTAGATATAGTTTTTACAGCCAAATTTATATACATTTCAATATGTATGGCTTCATATTACGAATTATTCATTAATTCGTCAATGTAATTAAAATCATTTCAATATTCCATCTGTTTTATTAAATTCGCATCAATAATTACGAAAAATAGACCATATATTTTACGTTATCGACATTTTTAATACTAAACATATATAAAAAAATTAACCATGGCATTTGATATTGAAATGATAAAAAAGGTTTATTCGCAGATGACAGAAAGAGTAGATGCTGCTCGCGAAGTAACGGGTACTCCTTTAACATTAGCCGAAAAAATTCTTTACAACCACCTTTGGGACGGAAAGGCGAAACAAGCTTACAAGCGAGGTGCAGACTATGTAGATTTCGGACCGGATCGTGTAGCTATGCAGGATGCAACTGCGCAGATGGCGCTTTTACAGTTTATGCAGGCAGGAAAAGATAAAGTGGCTGTTCCTTCAACGGTTCATGCCGATCACCTTATTCAGGCAAAAGATGGGGCTAAAATAGATTTATCAACTGCCAATACAACTAATCAGGAAGTTTATGATTTTTTAGGTTCAGTTTCTAATAAGTATGGAATTGGATTCTGGAAAGCAGGTGCAGGAATTATTCATCAGGTTGTATTAGAAAATTATGCTTTTCCCGGTGGAATGATGATTGGAACTGATTCTCATACTGTAAATGCAGGTGGACTTGGTATGGTTGCAGTAGGTGTAGGCGGAGCTGATGCTGTGGATGTAATGGCCGGAATGCCTTGGGAACTTAAATTTCCAAAATTAATCGGAATCAAATTAACAGGAAAACTTAGCGGATGGGTTGCTCCTAAAGATGTTATTCTAAAAGTAGCAGGGCTACTGACTGTAAAAGGTGGTACCGGTGCTATTGTAGAGTATTTCGGAGAGGGTGCTAAATCTCTTTCTGCTACAGGTAAAGGAACTATTTGTAATATGGGGGCCGAGATAGGTGCTACTACTTCTACTTTCGGATACGACGAAAGTATGGAGCGTTACCTGAGAGCAACCGACAGAAATGATGTTGCCGATGCTGCAAACCAGGTAAAAGATTATTTGACCGGGGATATGGAGGTATACGCAAACCCTGAAAAATATTTCGATCAGGTTATAGAAATAAATCTTTCAGAATTAGAACCACACCTAAATGGACCTTTTACTCCGGATAGAGCTACTCCGGTTTCTGAAATGAAAGTTGAAGCTGAGAAAAACGGTTGGCCTTTAGATGTTGAGTGGGGCTTGATAGGATCTTGTACAAACTCATCTTACGAAGATTTATCGCGTGCAGCTTCTATAGCTAACCAGGCTATTGAAAAAGGATTGAAAATTAAGGCCGATATGGGAATTAATCCGGGATCGGAACAGGTTCGTTATACTGCTGATAGAGATGGTTTACTAAAGACTTTTGTTGAATCTGATGCTACAGTATTTACGAATGCTTGTGGACCTTGTATCGGACAATGGGCCCGTCCGGGAGCTGAGGAAGAAAAGAAGAATTCTATTGTTCACTCTTTCAACCGTAACTTTGCAAAACGTGCCGATGGAAACCCAAATACCTATGCATTTGTAGCTTCGCCTGAGATGGTAGCAGCTATTGCACTTTCAGGAAGATTGGACTTTAACCCGATAACTGATACATTAACAAACGATAAAGGTGAACAGGTAAAACTTGACTCACCAACAGGTTGGGAACTTCCCGAATTAGGATTTGCAGTTGAGGATAACGGATATCAGGCGCCTGCCAAAGACGGATCGGGTGTTGATGTAATTGTAAGTCCCGAATCGAAAAGACTACAGTTGCTTTCTCCTTTTGCACCATGGGATGGTAAAAACATTACAGGGGCAAAGTTGTTGATAAAAGCACTTGGGAAATGTACTACAGATCATATTTCTATGGCCGGGCCATGGTTGAAATTCAGAGGACATTTAGATAATATTTCTGATAACTGTTTGATAGGTGCAGTAAATGCATTTGGAGAGGCTACTAATAAAGTGAAAAGTCAAATTGACGGTAGCTTTGGTGCGGTACCTGCAACAGGAAGAGCATATAAAGCAGCCGGAATACCAACAGTTGTAGTTGGTGATTCAAACTACGGAGAAGGGTCTTCGAGAGAGCACGCAGCAATGGAGCCACGTCATTTAGGAGTGAGAGCAGTAATTGTGAAATCATTTGCACGTATCCACGAAACAAACCTTAAGAAACAGGGAATGCTTGGATTAACATTTGCTAATGAAGCTGATTACGATAAAATTAAGGAGGATGATACTTTCAACTTTGTAGATTTAAAAGACTTTGCACCGGGAAAACAACTTACTTTAGAAGTTGTTCATGCCGACGGGGCAAAAGATACTGTAATATTGAATCACACTTATAATGAGCAACAAATTGAGTGGTTTAAAGCAGGTTCGGCATTGAACCTGATTAAGGCTCAGAATGCTTAATTATAGTTTTTTTCTATAAAACGTCATTTCGACCGAAATGAGTGAAACCTTTAGGTTTAGCGTAGCTAAACAAATGTAGTGGAGAAATCTGTTGAATATTACTGTACACTATCAACAGATCCCTACACTTCGCTATCACTCCGGCCGAAATGGCGTTTTTTTTATTGCAGTAATATAGATTAGAACTTCTCGAAATGCAATTGACCCGGAGTTCTTTTATTATGTTCTATAAAACCAAGTTTTCCGGTTTCTTCAATCATACTATCGATCATAAATGGATTTCCACAAAGGAATATATGTGTGTTTTCGGGTTTTGGTTCAAGACCCATCTGTGAAGTTACAGTTCCATCTTTCCATATTTCTTCAATAAATCGTGTATCACCGGTCCATTCGGCAGCCTCCTTATCGGGATCAGTGATTGTTGGATAGTATTTGAAATTAGGCATCATTACATCCAGTAATTCCAATTCTGACTGGTAGCCTAAATCCCAGGAGTTTGCAGCTCCGTGGATGATCATAATCTTACCTTTGCGATGTAATGCATTAGATCGAAGCATACTCATATATGGTGCGATTCCGGTTCCAGTAGCAATTAATACAACATTTTTCTCGTCATCAACCTGATCGAGAGTAAACATTCCTGTAGCTTTTTTTCCCATCCATATTTTGTCTCCGATTTCCAGAGAAAAAATTCGCGGAGTTAAAGAACCGGAGTGAACTACCGTGATATAAAATTCAACATAATCCTGAGTTGATGAAGAGGCAATAGAATATGCTCTTTTTATCATCTTCCCCGGCTTAGTTTCTTTATATTCTTCGGTAGCCAGAGGATATCTTTTAATTTCGGGAGGTAAGCCTAAAACAACAAATTGACCTGCTTTGTATTCCGGTAAATCCCATCCTACTGGCTTGACTCTGATGATAACCATCATCGGAGAAACCTTAATTACATTCGTGATTATACTGTTCAACTCCATGTTTTCTGCCATTTTTATTATTCTATAGATCCATAATATTTCATGAACTGAATTCTTTCAAATCCTCTTTTCAATTCTTCTTTCTCATGTAGAATTCCTCTAAAATCATCCAGGCTGGAGTAATTTTTTCTGGTCATCCATGTTTCAATTTCATCTAACATTTCACCAATGTAATCTTCTCCATTAATATATAGAGCAGATACAACCTGAACCGCCTTGGCACCGGCCAGAATTTGCTTGATTACATCTACGCCTGAGTGTATTCCTGTATTTCCAATTATATCTGTTCTTACTCTTTTGCTCAGTAACAGAACCCATCTCAATGATTCTGCAAGGTCACCTTCGTTAGAGAATATATTACTGCTTTTCAGCTCCAGAGAGTCTATATCGATGTCGGGTCTGTAGTAGCGGTTGAACAATACAAATGAATCAATGTTTTTAGTCCAGCTCAATTCATTAACCAATCTGGCAAGGCCGGCAGAATAGTTACTCATTTTTAAAGAAATTGGAATTGATACTGCTTTTTTTACTTTTCTTGGAATCTCAAAATAACATTTTTCATTGTCTGCTCCCGATGCTTCAAAATCATTTGGTAACAACGAAATATTAAGCTCAATGCCATCTGCTCCGGCTTCTTCGATTTTTTTTGCATAATTGATCCAGTTACCGGCTGAGTGACAATTTATGCTTGCAAAAACCGGAATGGAAATCTCTTTTTTTGCTGATTTTATTAAGTTGAGGTACTTGTCGAAACTTTTCTCGTTTGAATATGTCCTTATATAATTAACCACATCAGGGAAATTGGTCGAGTTTTTTGATTGTTCCTGCCAGTTTTCCTGATCTATTTGTTCTTCGAAAAGAGATTTTATTACTACAGCTGATGCACCAGCATTTTCAAGCGACTTTAATCTGCTCACAGATGAAGTAAGTCCGCAACTCCCTACAATAATTGGGTTTTTTAGTTTGTGTCCTAGGTATTCTACCGATAAATCCATTGGTTTCCTGAATAAAATTTTCAATAAAAGAATCAAATTATATAAACATAAATTTAAGGTTTTTTTTCTAAATTAGATATACAAATTTACCAACTAGTTATGAACGAGGATTTTATAGTTTACGTATGGCGTTATAAATTGTTTTGCTGTTATGATTTTAAGTCTACCAATGGTAGTGATATAGAAATATTATCATACGGAGAACGTAATTTTGATTCAGGTCCTGATTTCTTTAATGCAAAGATCAGAATAGGCGATCAGCTGTGGGCTGGAAATGTGGAAATACATGTTAATTCTTCCGATTGGTACAGGCATAAACATCAGAATGATAAAGCCTATAATAATGTTATATTGCACGTTGTTTATAATCATGACAAGGAAGTAGAAGTATTAGAAAGTGTTTTGCCTGTATTGGAATTAAAAAATTATATTTCGGAGATTGTTACTGAGAATTATAAAGAATTAACAGGTCCGTCGAAGTCATTTTTGTCTTGTGCGAAAAGCTACAGCTTTACTTATGACTTTGAATATCAAAATTGGATCGAAAGCCTTTTTGTAAAAAGACTGGAGACTAAAACTGATGATGTTAGAAATCAGCTTGATATATCGGTATCTCATTGGGAGCAGGTTTTGTTTAGGAGCATTTCAAGGTCTTTTGGATTAAAACTAAACGGTGAGGCTTTTGCTAATTTTTCTTCGTCGTTTGATTTTAAATTAGTTCAAAATGTAAGTAAGAATATAAATAGCGTAGAAGCATTGTTTTTTGGTCAGGCAGGATTTTTGGACGAAGAAATAGACGGGGAGTATTTTGGGAAATTAAAAACTGAGTACTCATTTTTGAAAAGGAAATATTCGTTAAAATCAGTTAATAATTCTCAGTTTAAATTTTTCAGAACACGGCCTGCTAATTTTCCGACGATTAGAATGTCGCAATTGGCACATTTATATCAGCGTCATCCTGATCTGTTTTCTAAAATACTGGAGGTAAATAGTGTCAGGCAGATGAAAAAGATATTGAGTTCAGGTGTTTCCGATTTTTGGAAGGATCATTATACATTTAAATCCGGCAGTAAAATTTCGGAGCGAAGGTTGAGTAGTTCATTTATGGAGTTACTTATATTGAATAGTGTTATCCCGGTTAGATTTACATATTTTAGAGCCATAAATAATTCAAGAAAAATAGAGGAAAGTCTTGAATTGGCAGAATATCTTATGAAGGAAAACAATAAAATAATATCAGAATTCGAAAAATACGGATGGAGAGTCAATAATGCTAAAGAGAGTCAGGCACTGTTGGAGCTTAATAATAGTTTATGTCATAAAAATTTGTGTTTAAACTGTTTAATAGGAAAAAGAGTATTAGAAAGGAATACAGTTTAAAGTATTTATTTGATATTCAGTTGAATTTGTTAAATTGCCATATATAAATAATAATTTATGCATAGGACAATAATAGTGCCGTTAAAGAACTTTTTTGAAAAAAGAGGCTTTGATGTGAGTACGAGGTTTGGAGATAAATTTGGAATGGATCCGTCTTCTATTCGATTGTTTTTCATCTATTTGTCGTTCGTTACTTTTGGTGTAAGTACGGGCTTATATTTGATTCTGGCCTTTATGTTGCGAATAAAAGATTTAATAATAACCAAACGCACAAGCGTTTTTGATCTGTAATTTAATTTGGGTAGTTTTTTTATAAAATCCAAGATTTATCGTGCTCTCATGCTCATGGGATCCATAATTGTTATTGGAGTATTAGGTTATATGGTAATCGACGATTATTCTTTTGTCGATGCTTTATTTATGACGGTAATTACAATTTCAACTGTTGGTTTTAATATAGTGGATCCTTTAAATCCGGCAGGTAAGATATTTACAGTTTTTTTGATTTTGTCTAGTATTGGTGCCTATATGTATGCGGCTTCGATTATTACAAAATTTATAGTAGACGGACAGTTTTTAATTCAATATAAACATAATCAGGTGTATAAACGGATACAAAAATTAGATAAGCATGTAATCGTTTGCGGTTACGGAAGAAACGGTCAACAGGCTATTCAGAAATTGAGAGATTATAATGAGAGCTTTGTAATTATAGAGAAAGACAAGGAGAAAATAGAAGAAATATCGCAGGATGATTCGCTATTGTTTGTCGAAGGGGATGCTACGGAAGATAACATTCTTCAAAAAGCAGGAATTGACCAATCAACAACATTGATAACCACACTGCCAAGAGATTCTGAAAATGTTTTTGTTGTGCTTTCGGCTCGTCAAATGAGAGGCGATTTAACAATTATAAGCAGAGCTTCTGAAGAGAACTCCAGATTGAAATTGAAAATCGCAGGTGCAACGAATGTTATTATGCCAAATAAACTGGGAGGCGATCATATGGCCTCACTTGTTGTGACTCCCGACGTAGTTGAGTTTCTTGATAATATTTCATTGGAGTGGAGGAAAAATATTAATATTAAAGAAGTAAAAGTAGAGGATCTGAAAGTGTCAGGGCAGGTAACAACATTGAGGAATTTGGATTTAAGACGTCTAACCGGAGTTACCGTAATTGGTTTGAAGAATAATACCGGAGATTATGATGTGAACCCTGATGTAGACGAAGAGTTAACATCTACATCGAAGTTGATAGTTCTGGGTAAGAGTTTTCAGATTGCCAAAATGATGAAACTATATAATTTAGATTAGTTTATTCATTTATTTTAACTGGTAAGTGTAAGATGGAAAAAATATTAATTACGGGGTCAAACGGGCTTTTAGGACAGAAACTGGTATATCAGCTTTTAAAAGATAAAACGCATCATATTGTCGCAACTGCAAAAGGAGAAAACAGACTGAAACTGCAGGAAGGTTACAAATTTATTAGTTTGGATATTACTTCCCGTGAGCTGGTAGATAAAGTAATTTCTTCAGAAAAACCGGATGTGGTAATTCATACTGCAGCAATGACAAATGTTGACCAGTGTGAGAAAGAGATGGATGCTGCAGATTTGTTAAATGTTAGGTCAGTTGAGTTTATTGTTGATGCCTGTGTAAAAAATAACGCCTTTTTGGTACATCTTTCTACTGATTTTATTTTCGATGGGGCAAATGGTCCTTATAAAGAAAATGATGCTCCCAATCCATTGAGTTTTTATGGTATGACCAAGTTAAAAGCGGAGGAAGTTATAATGAATTCAAGGGTGAAAGCAGCCATCCTTAGGACTGTTCTGGTGTTTGGAATTGTTGACGATATGAGTAGGTCGAACATAGTTTTGTGGGCAAAAGAGGCTTTTGAGAAAGGAACTTCAATAAATGTTGTCGACGATCAGTTCAGGACACCTACACTGGCCGAAGATTTGGCACAGGGATGTTTGTTGGCTGCCGAAAATAAAATAAAAGGAGTTTTCAATATTTCGGGTAAAGACTTTATGAGTATTTACGAATTAGTTGAACGGGTTGGTAAGTTTTGGAATCTTGATACGTCAAATATGACAAGAGTTTCTTCCGAGACCTTAAATCAACCTGCAAAAAGACCGGCAATTACAGGATTTGAAATTACAAAGGCTATTGGTATATTGGGATATAACCCGCATTCATTCGAAGAAGGATTGGCAATAGTGAAGAAGCAGATAGAATAAAGGATAATTAGCTTTGCGGTCTTTGCGTTATTTTTTCTTTGCGACCTTTGCGTGAAATAGTAGGTAGTATTTGAAAAATTTTGGATAAATGATGCAATCTGAGCAACAAAATATAAAGACATGGCTCCAGTCTAGAAGAGAATTCATCAGGAATTTCTCTTTTTTGGCAGGAGCTTCTTATTTGCCTTGGTTTGTAAGTTCATGTTCAGGAAATTCCAATAAAACCACATTTGTTAATTTCGATACCAAACAGTATTACTTACTAAAAAAAGTTCACAATATTTTATTCCCAAAAGATCAGTTCGGACCCGGTGCCAATGATTTTAAAACAGTAGAATATCTCGATTGGGTTTTAAGTGATAAAAATCTGGATGAAAATGATAAGAATTATATTCTGAAAGGTGTAGGCTGGATCGAAGAGAGTTCCGGGGAAGAGTTTAATAAGGAGTTTGGCGATTTAAGCGATTCAGAAATAGAGGAATTAATAAGAACAGTTTCAAAGCATGGTTGGGGCGAAAGCTGGTTGTCTAGAAACCTGACCTATATTTTCGAGGCTCAGTTTTCTGATGAATTATACGGATCAAATATTGGTGGAGCGGGATGGAAGTGGCTGGAGCATTATCCCGGTTATCCGCGTCCGGTAGCTGATATGATTTACGATGAAATTTTTACTACTATATCAAATAAAACCTATTGATTAATATGTCTGAACAAAAAAAATACGACATAGTAATAGTCGGTAGTGGTGCAGGGGCAGGTCCAATTGCCTACGAGTTGAGTAGAGCAGGTAAAAAGGTTCTTGTTCTTGAAAAAGGTCCGTGGTTTAAAACTGACGATTTTTTTAAGGATGAGATAGTCAGTTCCAGAAGAAGTGTATATATCCCAAACCTTAGTGATGAACCCCAGGTAATAGAAGAATTGAACTCAGATGGTGAATGGCTAGCTAAATCGAATGCCGATACCGGCCGAGATTTCTGGAATGGTAGTGCTGTTGGCGGCTCTTCAAATTTTATGAGCGGTTATTTTCACCGTATGAAACCTGTAGATTTTAAACTGTTAAGTGAATTTGGAGGGATAGAAGGAGCAAATATTGTTGACTGGCCTGTTTCGTATGAAGACTTAGAGCCCTATTACGATAAAGTAGAGAAAATAGTTGGTGTTTCGGGTGAAGCCAGAAAGCATTCTACCATGGAGCCCCGTTCATCATTAGATTTTCCTTTTCCTCCTCTGAGCGAAAATATAGTTTCAACGCTTATTGATGAAGCCTGTAAAAAAGAAGGTTATAATGCAGTAAGAGGTGCAAGGTCGATTTTATCTCAACCTAAAGGGGAAAGAACTTCCTGTTCTTATTCGCATTACTGTGGTAGTTACGGTTGTTCTACCGGAGCAAAAAGCAGTTCACGTGTTGCATTACTCGATGTAGCTCTCGAAACAGGAAATCTTGATATTTCTGCTTTTTCGAAGGTTTTTTATCTGAAAAGTAAGGATACAAAGATAATCGAAGCCCATTATTACGATATGGATGGAAAGGTGCAAAAGGCCTATGCAGATATATTTGTTGTTGCCGGGCAGGCAATAGAGTCTGCAAGATTATTATTGATGTCGAAAAATGAAAAATTCCCGAATGGTTTAGCCAATAACAATGGTCAGCTTGGGAAGAATCTAATTTTTTCGGGTGGGGGAGTAGGAACAGGGGAACTTCATAAAAGGGATATGAGTGAAGAAGATTTCGAAAAACTTTTGCAGCCCGGTGTGTTTGTAAACAGAGCTATTCAAAATTGGTATACAATCAATGATAAGAAGTTAGGAAAGGCAAAAGGAGGTACGGTCGATTTTCTTTTTGAACATTCAAATCCAACCGGAAAGGCAATCCGACAGAAATGGAATAATGACGGGTCTCTGATTTATGGAAGTGCTTTGAAGAAAAAACTGAAATACTATTTTACTCAAATGCGAAAGTTGTCTTTTGAGGTTTTCAACGATTGGCTGCCAACCGATAATTGTTTTGTAACTCTTGATCCTGAAGTGAAAGACAAGTGGGGCGATAATGTTGCGAGAATCAGAATCTCAAATCACAAACAGGATATAAGAATAGGGGAGTTTCTGGCTGAAAAGGCCGAACGAATATTAGAAAACCTGGGAGCAAAAAACATACAATCAAATATCAGTGGAGGAGCCCCGCCAAATTTAGTGGCCGGAGGATGTCGTTTTGGAAATGATCCAAAAACATCTGTACTTGACAAAAACTGCAAAGCTCACGAAGTGGATAATTTATATGTGACCGATGCGAGTTTTATGCCTACAGGTGGAAGTGTTCCTTATACCTGGACTATATATGCCAATTCTTTTCGGGTGGCTGATGAAATTTTGAAGAGATTAAATTAGACTAAAAAGTCACGGTGCGAATACCTGTATTATCAAAGTATTCACACCGTGATTAGTCATAGACCTATATATTACTTTTCTAAAAAAGTATTTAGGATTGTCTCAATATCACTTTCCTTAGTTTTCTGATATTCTAAATTGCTTTTTTCAAGATCGCTTTTCATGTGCTTTCCAACCATTTGTACAATCATCATATCAGCGTCTGATAACAATTCCATAATGTCGCTGTGAGAGTGTTCGTGTTCTTCTTCTTCATGGTCATGGTCATGGTCATGAGTATTCTTTCTGTAATCTGCGCTTATTACTTTGTTGTTAGTAATCTCGTATACTGCAAATTCTTCACATCTTCCTGTGCGCTTTGCAATCGTTTTTCTGTCGTTTGTAGGTATTGCGATTTTCATTCTATTATTAAATTTTGTCAAAAATAAGATGTTTTTAAGCTTGAACATATGATATGTGACAGTTTATTTAGAATCTTTCTAATTAAAAGATGACATATGTTTTGGCAAATCTCACTCTCCCGACTCCCGTCTTATAACTTTTATCCACGCAGAGCGTGGCAGGCTTTTATTTTTTGTCTGAGTCACGCAGGCATTAGGCAGGTGTCTTTTATCTTTTAGCTCGCTGGCACTTCGTTTTTCAAC
>JBDLJM010000022.1 GCA_039714315.1 Bacteroidota bacterium
TCACGGATCTTCTGATGATAATGTTCATTATCAGAATACAATGCGCATGGTAGAGGCATTAATAGAGGCAAATAAGCAATTCGAATTGTTTATTTACCCTGATAAAGATCACGGAATTAGTGGAGGTAATACAAGGCTACATTTGTATACTAAAATGACTAATTTTATTGAGGATAATTTGTAAAAGCAACGATCTGTAAAATAAGTAGTGCTCCTGCTAGGTGTATAAATACTAGCTTACTTGGCAAAATGCATAGTCAAGCTGGTACGTTTTATAAAATGTTAGGGGGGTCTTCCTAATACTAGATACCATTTAATAGGAGTATGATTATATTCGCGGTATTTATTTAAAGTCAAATTAGTAAATCACAGTATTCTTAAAAATCCCAAAATCAATTTTAATAATATAATGAGAGAGATTAAAATAGTGTTTTCTATTATTCTATTTGCAACAGTTAATCTGGTTTATTCGCAAGTACAGGTAGGGTTAAAGTTCGACATAAATGGCGTGCCGT
The DNA here is from genome assembly GCA_039714315.1 of Bacteroidota bacterium. Lineage (NCBI taxonomy): Bacteria > Pseudomonadati > Bacteroidota > Bacteroidota bacterium. The sequence goes on from JBDLJM010000022.1 coordinate 516, forward strand.
TTAATGGCTACTTCGATCCTTTATCATATTCTCCAAAAAAGAATTTGACAGTTATACACCGTTCTGATTCTTATGAAGTTGGTTATTATTACGATAGTTTTGAGCAAAAAAAAGAAGGATTGATAAAATTTGAAAACGATAAGATATACTTTAAAAAATATGATTTAGATTCCAGAGATAAAATAAAACCTAGTGAAATCGAAAGTTTTGTTATTGGAGTAGATTCATTTTTTGTTGTTTCGAATTTTTATTATAAAAATAAGATAAAAACGGAGCCCGAATTTGTTAAATATATCACAGAATTTAATGATTTTACTTTTGCCAAGCATTATCATTTTACATCCGGTTTGGGGCAAGCATATGCTATGAGACCACCAATAATAGAAACCTTTTTAGTAAAAGAAAAGGGTGGTACTGTTTGGGTGAATTTTCAAGATAATAATATATTCAAAGAACGTGCATTAAAATATTTTGGTCATATTCCCTATTTAGAGGAAAAGATAACTTCGGGTAGTTATACCAGTAAAGATATGTTGTCGATGATTAAGATTGCTGAATATTATTATAAATACCAAAATTCAGAGTTAATATGCTATGATAAATATTGGCAGGAAATAAATAACAGTGAGAAAGCGCAGTATACGGCAAGGATAACAAGTTATAATGATTCAATTTGGACTCTCGATTATTATAATGATTCCATAAAATTATACACGGCAAACTATTCGTCGTTTTATCCTAACACCAAAGATGGAGAATTTACTTCCTATTTTTCGGATGGTAAAATCAGGCAAATAATTAGATATAAAAATAATAAAGCTAAAGAGGTTCGGATATTGGACAAGAAGGGAGGGCTAAAGCGCCACTATGGTTATCAAAAAAGGTTTAACCCTAATTCTTCTAAAGTAAATTTTGATATAAAATACATTTCCGTAGCAGATTCTATTGGGGATAACCTTATTGAGAAAGGTAATAGTAATACAAGTCAGATAGTAGTTGATGATTTTGATAATTATGTTTACAATAGAGAATACTATAACAAAGAATTAGTTACCTCCTATCGATTGAGTAACGGGGATAAGGTATTCCAGTTGACAGACCCGGCATACAATTTTAAAATTAAATCATTGCAAAAAAAATTGAATATATATATGTTAGACAAGAAGTATAACAAAGCCTTAAGTGTAGATGCTCAGGGAGTAATACTGTTGTCTCTTGTAATTGATAAAAAAGGTTACCCTGTTGAGTGTAAAGCCTTAAATGGCATTCATCCCGAAATAGATAAGTTGGTAGATGGCTTTGTAAAAGAAAAACTTCTTCCTACCTCGGAGTATCGACATAAATTTAAGGCCTACAAAAAGGATAAAACAAAGCAGTTTTTGGAAGTAGTTATTCCAATAGTCTTTAGCACAAATAGATTCTACCGTACACCGGTTAACTACTTTAATAATTTTAATAATATGCATTTGCAAATGCAAATGCAACAGCAAATGATGATGAATAGCTATAGACCACCTGCAATGCCGGCCAGGTTTTAGAATTTTGTATTATGCTTAAAGTAAATTCATAGGTGTTTGTGTGGAGAAAATTATCGATATATTCATTCCGCTATATAGCGGTTGGAGTGACGGTTACTTTTAGATTGTTCTATTAAGAGAAAAGATTTTCTCATGTAAAAAATATACTTTGAATACATTTCGTATTAAAACATTTTTACCTTTGTATATTATAAAAAGAAAATAAAGTATTATGATAAATATATTAAACCCAGTACAGCTTCAACAAGCAGGTTTTATGGGAGGCTATGAATGGATCTTAATAGCCGCTGTAGTTTTACTGTTATTCGGAGGAAAGAAAATCCCTGAGCTTATGAAAGGTCTTGGTGGCGGAATTAAAGAATTTAAGAAAGCTACTAAAGATGACGAGAAAGATCAGGATAAAATTGAAGATAAAGAGGAAAAATAATTATTCTTCATTATAATATAAAAACCTCATTGAAAGTTTGTTCTTTCGATGAGGTTTTTTTGCTTTTACTTACTATTATATATGTTATTCTGTCACAGCTCTAAAAGCATTGACACGGCCTTGACCATAAAAGTCATCATTACCGGGTTTCCCAAGATCATCGGCTGAGGCTTTTAAGGCTTCTTTAACCTCACCAGGTTCCATTGAACCTCCATTTTTACCAATAATTAGAGCAGCAACTCCGGTAGCATGTGGCGCAGCCATACTTGTTCCGACTGACCAATACCAACCACCATTACCACCAGTACTGAATACATAGTCAAAAACAAAGCAATAACGTGTTATTCCTATAACTGTACAAGGGGCATAACCCACTTCATACCAGTAATCCCAGTTACCACCTGGAGCAGCAAAGTCGATGGCAGACTGACCATAATTAGAATATCCAGCAAAAACATCAAGGTTGGTTGAAGGATCAGCTGCCCACCCTACAGGTGCAGTGGCTGATATTGAAAGTGCATGTGCAGCACCCGAAGGTAAATGCATTAAATCGGCACTGTGATCATAATCAGTAGCTGCATTACCGGCAGATGTAATAACGGTAGTTCCTCTTTGATATGCAAAAGTTATAGCCCGACCATAAATATTCTTATACCATGCAGCATCACGAGCGGTATAACCATCATCAACATTTCCGCTCTTCTCAAATGATGAACCAATACTCATGTTAATAACATCTACATCTACTAATGCAGCATACATTATACCATTAAGTATATCAAACAAATAGCCAGAACCTTCATCATTAAGTACTTTAATCAAAACTAATTCTGCTTCCGGTGCAATACCAATTGTTCCAAAAGCATTATCTGCAGCGGCTATTGTGCCTGCTGTATGCGTTCCATGGCTAAATACATCAGGTAAAGTGTACTGTAAACCTTGTCCGGTAAAATCCATACTTAAACCAGAAATGTTTGGTGCTAAATCAGGATGTTCAAGATCAAATCCGGTATCAAGTACTCCTACTAATACACCATTACCTCTATAACCTGCTTCCCATGCTTCGGGTGCGTCAACAGCATCATGCCCCCATTGCAAGTCAAATAAAAAGTCATCATCACCACTAACAGGCGGATTAGCAAAATCTACCTCAATGCTTTCCTTTTTTTCATCAGGATCGAGATATTGAGACTTTAAATTAGGAACAACAGCTCCTATTCCTTTTATTTTAGCTGCTTTTGCTTTAAAATGCGGATCATTTGATTCAACTGCAGCTATTCCAAGCTCAGAAATAGTGTTTATTACCGAACCATTTGCAGTAGCTATAGCTTTCTTTAAGTTGTTCGGTAATTTATTAGTCTTAGAGATAACTAAGAAGGAATTGTTGGTTGAAGCTTTTTTTAGTGAAATACCATCTTTTTCAGGAGAGTCATTTTTAAAAACTTCGTTTTTTTCACAGGCGAACAATAACATAGTTATCAAGGCCAGAGTAATAATTTTTGAAGATCTCATAGTGTTAATTATTTATCAACGGTTAATACCGGTACAAGTTACTGAAAATCAACACTATAGACAAGTAGGGTTTAATAATATTTGATATTGGTTATCGGAAGAATAATCGAAAATATAGTCTCTTTCTCAGGATTGTAGACGTTCTGATAGTGCAGAAAAACATTAGACCATCACTTGAATTTAAAAGTATAAGCATAAAGCTAATATCTCAAAAAATACGTTTTAAAACATTTGAGAGATTAGCTCTATTATTTTTTTGTTTGATTACAAACTTTTCCCCCGTCCTAATTTACGAAGAGCCACCCATTGTTTCAGAGTTTCTCTGGAGTCAAGAGCAGGATATCCTAAAACTGTTTTACCGGCTTCAACATCACCAACAACACCCGACCCGGCACCAACTGTTGCTCCCGAACCAATTGTAGTGTGATCTTTGATTGATGCACTACCTCCAATTATAACACCATCACCAAGGGTGACAGAACCCGCAAGTCCACTATGACCTGCCATAATACATGCACGGCCCATAACAGAATTATGACCTATTTGCACCAGATTATCTATTTTACAGCCATCACCGATTATGGTAGAACTAAACTTACCGCGGTCAACACATGAATTAGCTCCGATTTCAACCGCATTACCTATAACTACATTTCCAATCTGTGGAATTTTCACAAGGCCTCTGCCATCTTCAGCCGGACGATATCCAAAACCATCTGCTCCTATACTGACATTGTTTTGAAAAATACATAGAGCCCCAATCTCTGTACGTTCTCTGATTATCGTTCCTGACCAAAAAACAGTGGCATCTCCAACTGTTGTTTCATCCAGTATTGTAACATTAGGATACAGAACTACAGCATTTCCTAGTACAACATCTTTTCCTATGTAACATCCTGCGCCAATTTTACATCCTTTGCCAAGTTTTGCAGATTCGTGTATTGTTGCAGTAGGGTGAATTTCTTCTTCAAAAACAGGAGGCGCAGGAGCAAACAGCTCTAATACTTTAGCCATTGCCAAATCCGCATTTCTTACCTTTATCAAAGCGCGGTTATCTCCGGGTTCAACCTTTAATTTTTCGTCTACAATTGCAGCACATGCTTCAGATGAATCCCATAGTTTTACATATTTTCTATTTCCAACAATAGTAATATGATTACTTTTTGCCTTCTCCAACTGTTCCGGAGCATCAATTAATTTATCTGTTCCACCAATTAATTCACCTTTTAGGATGTCATTGATTTCATTGATTGTATATGATTTCACGATTTTTCTTTTTTTATAATATTAATATTACGGCAGTAATAAAGCACCTATATCCTTCTAAATATATGAATGACAAAATTACTTATATATTTTCAATTATTTTGTCTTCTACTTTCTCATAGGCTTTATCCCACCATTCCTGAATTTCTATATCCATAATCATCGGTAAAATTGATGGAGCAATCATAGAGACATCTTCATATAAAAGCGATTCTTTTAACGTTTTTGGCTCAATAAACTCTAATTTACTATTTATCTGAAGAAGTATATTTAATAAAACACTAACTATAAATGCCGTTTTAGCAAGTCCAAAAACTCCTCCTAACAGTCTGTTCAACCAACCTAGTGCTATAATAGAAGCAAAACCTGTCAGAACTTTACCCAGAATAGAAACCACAATAACAATAATCACGAAAGTTAGTGTAAATGCAACAAGCGAAAGGTATTTTTCATCCCAATCGAATTTATCTCCAAGAAAATTACCAATAAGATCAGAAAAATGAATAGCACCCCAGGCTCCTAAAATAATCGCAAGTAAAGATGCTATTTCAACGATCAATCCTTTCATTATTCCCCTGATTAGGCCGTAAATTAGAATAGCTCCGATAATTATATCCAAATAATTGTATTCCATAGTAATAAAAATCAAATTAAATTCTTTGCAAATTAAACATTATCTTAATTTTGCAAATTAATTATTTAGAATAAATTATGTCTGTTGGGGGTTCAGAAGATCAGTTAAACGAAAAGTGGGAGAAAGTGAAAAAGTTTTTCTCCGATAAATTTGTTGAAGGTGAGAATGTTGATGTTGAAACAATTCTTTATCTGGTAGGTGTTCAGGAATTAGGTAATGGACAAACTAAGTTTGAAAGAGAAGAGAAGGTCGAACTAATGCATATGGCAACCTGTAAGTTGCTTGAGCCTTTTGGGTATTTTGAGTTTACTGTAAAAGACCCCGATGGTTGGAGCCACTATAAACAGGTAAAGGCAATGGACGATTTCTCAGGCGAAGAACAGTATAATTTATTAAAAAGAGCAAGTGTTTTTTATTTTGAAAAAAATATTTGGTAATTGAGCGAGAGAAAAAAGGTAAGAAGAATATAAGGTGAATCGGTTGATAATATATTGATCCATTATCAAAAAATACTTTTGACCAAAAAATATTTAAATTAGGACTAATGTTAGGAAGAGTAAAAGAGTTAATAGCTGAAGTTGAAGCGTTCGAGGCAAAGGAAGTATCACAGGTTGAAGAATTCAGAATAAAGTTCCTTGGGAAAAAGGGAGTAATGAATGACCTGTTTAAGGAATTCAAAAATGTTGAGCCCTCATCAAAAAAAGAGTTTGGCCAGTTACTGAATGAGCTTAAAAGTAAGACTGAGGAGAAAGTTAATTCTGCAAAAGAGGCTTTGGAGGCTACTGAGGACGCAAAAAGTGTTTTTGGTGATTTAACTCGTCCGGCACAGCCATTAAATCTAGGATCTCGTCATCCAATATCTATTGTAAGAAACAGAATTGTGGAGATCTTTAACAGAATTGGATTTACAGTTTCTGAAGGTCCTGAAATTGAGGATGACTGGCATAATTTTACAGCATTAAACTTACCTGAATACCACCCGGCACGTGATATGCAGGATACTTTCTTTGTGCAAACAAATCCTGACGAGTTGTTGCGTACTCACACATCATCTGTACAGGTTCGCTACATGGAAGATCATAAGCCTCCTATCCGTACTATATCTCCGGGACGTGTATTTCGTAATGAAGCTATTTCAGCGAGAGCTCACTGTATTTTCCATCAGGTAGAAGGACTGTATATTGATGAAAATGTATCGTTTGCCGATCTTAAGCAAACCTTGATGTATTTTGCAAAAGAGTTGTTTGGAAAGTCTAAGATTAGATTACGTCCTTCTTATTTTCCATTTACAGAGCCAAGCGCCGAGGTAGATATTTATTGGGGACTGGAAACAGAAACTGATTACCGTATAACAAAAGGAACCGGTTGGTTAGAGATCATGGGATGTGGTATGGTTGATCCTAATGTGTTGAAAAATGCAAATATTGATCCTGAGAAATACAGTGGTTATGCTTTCGGTATGGGAATAGAGCGTATAGCTATGTTGCTTTATCAAATTGGAGATATTCGTCATTTCTTTGAGAATGATGTTCGTTTTCTGGAGCAATTTAAAGCGGATTTAAAATAAAAGCTTATTCGTTTCTGTTATAATAATTGATAAACAGATAAGCTTTAAGTGTATTGGTAAAAAAATATGGACAAAGAATATTTATCTTCCTTAAAAAAGGAATTCTATACAGATGAGAATGACTACGCATATCATATTAAATTATATGAGGAAAAACAGGACGAAATAGAATCCTGGTTTTCGGAAGAAGATGAATATGTTGGTTTATTTGCATTTAAGTTGTCGATAATTAAATATGCTGTTGCGCTTATCAGGACCGGACGTTATAAAGATGCGGAAGCCCATTTAAAGAAGATAGAACCTAAGATTAGAAAATATAAGCACTCTGATAATAAGCAGAATCTTTTGGAGTTTTTCCAGTATTATCTTGCTTATTCACATTATACAACAGGAAATTTTTACAGGGCTCGCGATGCTTTCAATAAATTATTGGAGTGTAAACCCGATAATGAGACCTATAGAAAAGCCTGGAAAGAAAATGAACGCAAAGTTGTAAAGAAAATTGCGAACATGGCAATGCTGATTGGGCTGATATTATCGATTGTTGGTTGGGTTGGCGATATGAAATCAGATCTTATTATTATGCGTTATGTGTTATATGCAGGAATTGTGGTAATTGGAGCAGGAGGAGTTTATTCATATTTTAGAAATATAAAGTTGAGGTAGAAACTAATTTTGTGTTTGAGCTTTGTTGTTTATCATCAAATACCCAAACATTATTTTATGGAACGAGTATGAAAAAAGATATAGAGATCCCAAAGGTTGAAGGAGTTTACGTTGCTGTTGTTCAGGAGTGGAACAGCGAATTTGAATGGAACGATTGGGTAGCTTATGTTATCAATGATACTGATAAGTTGATTGAGAATGTTTTAGTTGTATCTAAGGGCTACGGCAAAAAAGACGGTAAAGATGTAAAAACATCAATGATGCGCCACGGTATGAAGGAGATTGAGCCTAAGTCGTATGCTAAAATAGAGCTTATTTATGCTGATGCTTTAGAACTTAACAATGAATTCTGGATTACTTTCTTCGAAGATAATAAGCTATATGACAAGAAGTTCGTATTTAAAACAAATATGATAAACGATAGGGCCTTAAGGGATATCCCCCATATAAAAAAGAAAGGTATTATTGTGAACTTTTAACGGTTTAATTGTCTAACTGACAAAGATTAAAGCCTCGTTTTCTGACAGGTTATTTAATTCCATTAAACGTTTGGTTGTTTTTTTTAGATCATCGACCATTAACTTTTGTTCATCACTTAATGATTGAGTGAGTTCAAAATCTATGAAAAAGGCGTAGAGTTTATGTAGCGAATCATGAGTTTTTTCACTTCTGTTGTTTCTGGTTGTCAGATTGCTGATTATGTTTTTTATTGACGAAACATATGTGCTTTTGATGTAATTGTATGGTAGTTTCAGGTTTGCTTTTTTTGTTAATACCGTATAAATAAATCTGCTGTAATTCTGTCCAAATCTTTCGTGAGCTACCAAAAACTGTTTTCCTACGGTTGCATTTAATCTTTGAGATTTTGGTTCTGCCTTCATAATTGTATAGAGTTCGTTTATTTGTCTTCTACTTTGATAGGAGTTAAGCAAACTCAACCTCACTTCGTCCTTATTAATACTCATACTATCGGCTTTATCTAATATAGATCTTAAAGCAGTTAAATCATTATTCAGGGCTTCAATCATCTTATCTCTGATTTCAAATTTACTCCAATTTGGCAGTACAAAATAATTTGAGATAAATACTATAGCAGCAGTTCCTATGGTTAGGGTAAGTCTCGTGACGAATATTTCATTGGAATCATAGTCAAAAACCATAAAGAGAACTACGGCCATTGTAATGAAAACAACTGCTAAGCCGTATTCAACTTTTATTAATGATACCGACATAAATACTGCGAAAATAATTGCCGGGACATTAATATCAGAAGGAGTATAATTTATCAGTATAAATGAAATAATCAATCCGACAATGGTTCCTCCGATACGCTTCAGGGTTTGTTTCTTTGTTCCACCGTGATTTGGTTTTAGTATAAGCAGGATTGTCATAGGAACCCAAAAACCTTCAAAAATATCGAAATAGGCTACCAGGAACAAACTTACTGTTAGCATCAAACTTATATGGAAAGCAAAACGTACAGAAGGCTGCTTGAAACTAAGGCTTTTTAATAAGTTATGTTTCAGGTTGTCGAATCTGAACAGAACATCGAATTTATTTTCTGATATAGCCTCCGACTTATGTCTGTATAAAACAAGTCGTTTTGAAAAGTCTAACAGTGTATTTGTTAAATAGTATATCTCATTAAACCTCAACCTAAGTTTATCAGATTTATTTTCCTTAGCCCAATCAGTAATCAGTTTTGTCAATTCATCGAACTCAGAATACTTTTCTTCAAGATAAAGTAAGGAGTGCTTGTCTTCCAGAACAGCATCTTCCAAAAGCTTTATTAATTCAATAAATTTAATACGCCACCTTTCTGTTAAATCACAAAATACCCCGTCATTATTCTTATATAAATCCAGGTCGGGTGATTTTTTTAATTTGTGTAGAGAATCGTTTAATATTTGTGTGTTAATAGCCAGCTTAAACAAAAACTTACCCTTGGTAGTAGAGAATACATTTCCGTATTTCAACCCGTATAAAGAATCCATTATGGCAGCAAATCGTTGGTTTTGCTCTTCTTTGAAAAAGCTTGAACTTTCTTTATAATCAGTTATATTGCTTTCCAGAATTTGTCTTGTATAACCCAGATAGCTACTAATACTTTTTTCAATCGTCTTATGTGTTTTAGTCGGCCACAGAAGCAGTAAGCCTATAGCTGTAAAAATAATTCCCACTAATATTGCCAGTATTCTATAAACTACATCTTCAATAGCAACAGGTGTTGTTAATGATATCAGATAAAGAAATTGAATAGGTAATAAAGCTATTGCATTAGGTGTTTCGAAATAGTTGTAATAGTTTAGGGAAAAGAATAAAATAAAGTTAAAGGGGATTGCAAGAATGTAATACTCATTAAAGAATACAGCAATTATTACTAAAACTATAATTTGGATACCAACAATTCCTAACGATTGGGCTATTCTTCGTTTGAAACTGAATCCTCTGTGTTCAATGAATAAGAAAAGAGCCGTAAGAGCCGATATTAGTGCTTCATTAGTGTTTGCAAATTGTAAGGTGGTAAAGAATGATGCAAGCATTCCCAAAGTTCCTTCAATACCATGTAAGTATCTTCCTTTCCTGAATTTAGATGTGTATTTACGGATGAAATTTTGCATAGAGTAAATCTACTACAAAAATCAATATGAAATATTCCAGAATTTGGGAAAACAGGTTAAATGGTAATACCTGTAATTTGTTGTAAAACAATAGACCGCGAAACTTTTAAGTTTCACGGCCTATAATATTATTTGCAGGGCTTTTTTATTTAAACCCTATCTTAGTTCTTACTCTTCTCATCACGTCGGAGCTAATAGCACGTGCTTTGATAGCACCATTCTCCAAAATAGAATCCAATTCCTGTTTATTATTCATAAAATAATCAAACTTTTCTCTTGGTTCGGCATATTTTTCCAAAATCAGGTTTAGTAAAGCTGTTTTTGCGTGTCCGTAACCGTAATTACCTCCTTTGTAATTAGCTTTCATCTCTTCAATCTGATCATTGTCAGCCAAAAGGGAGTATATAGCAAATACATTGCAGGTATCAGGGTTTTTCGGATCTTCGAGCGGAGTACTGTCTGTTTGTATTCCCATAACCTGTTTCTTTAACTGTTTCTTAGGTAAGAAAATGTTGATCAGGTTATTTTTTGATTTGCTCATCTTGCTTCCATCGGTACCTGGAACATATTTTGATTCTTCACTGATTTTAGCATCCGGAATTACAAATGTGTCACCCATAAGGTGGTTAAATCTAGAGGCAACATCACGGGTCATTTCCAAATGTTGTAGCTGATCTTTACCAACAGGTACAAAGTTTGCATCGTAAAGCAATATATCTGCAGCCATTAGCATAGGATAAGAAAACAATCCTGAATTTACATCAGAAAGTCTGTCTGCTTTATCTTTAAATGAATGTGCTAATGTTAATCGCTGATATGGGAAATAGCAACTCAGGTACCATGACAGCTCTGTGGTTTCAGGCACATCGCTCTGACGGTAAAAAACTGTATGTTCTGTATTTAAGCCCATGGCAAGCCAGGCTGCGGCAACTCCATAAGTGTTTTCGCTTAATTCCTCCTTATCCTTTATTTGGGTTAGAGAGTGCAAATCGGCAATGAACAAAAATGATTCGTTTTTAGGATCATTTGCCATTGCGATTGCAGGTTCAATAGCCCCCAATAGGTTCCCAAGATGAGGAACACCGGTACTTTGAACTCCCGTTAGTATTCTTGCCATTTGTGTTTAATTTTTAAGAAGGGCAAATTTATGGAAATAGATGTAAATAACGTTTCGATATGCTATTTTTTTGATCTTCTATTTATCATTTTCATCTTCATCTTTGTTTTTCTCTTCTTCCTGTGCTCTTAAATTTATTCTCTCATTAATATCGAGTTCATGATAATCTTTTTCTTCTATAGGAGTGTCATCCGCATCGGGACTATCGATTACTTCCTCCATATTATCAGGTATGGTGATATCTTCTCCCGATCTGTTTGCCCTATAGTGTGGCGACATTATTTCTACACCTGCCATATTAAATTCATCCAGAATATTTTGGTGTAAATCTGATAGAATTACGGGGTATTTATCTGCCATTGCTGTGTAGGCATTAAGCTCGTATGCGACATAATAATCATCGAGGCTGCTTTGGAGTACAAAGGGTTCTTTTCCCATAGTTTCTATTAGTCCATTAGTTTTCTTAGCTGCATCTTTTAGTAATTTATGTACTTGTCTCCAGTCAACATCGTAGCCTATAGTTACAGATGTATGTATAATTAGATTCGATCTTTCAGCAGCAGTAGTGTAATTTTCACTATGACTGGATAGAATTTTAGAATTAGGAATTGTGACTATTACATTCTTTTGAGTTCTGACTCTTGTAACCAGAAGATTTCTCTGTACTACAATACCTGTAACTGTATCGGCTTCGATTCTGTCTCCAACCTTAAAAGGCCGCATATATGTCATTATAATACCACTAAGTGCATTAGCTATAAGAGATGTTGATCCTAATGATAATACTAAGCCTATAAACATTGAAACTCCCTTAAATGAATCGGATTCTGCCCCCGGCAACAATGGAAATACAATTGCTAATAAAAATGCATATAGAAAAACCTTGATAATATTTCCTGTTGTCTTTGCCCATTCAGTATAGAACCCCTCAATCCTGATATTGCCATCTTCGATCTCTGTGAAAATATAGCTTATCAACTTAATAATCCCCTTGAATATTACAACAATTACTATAATCTCAATAATTGTTGGAATATAGTTAATGAAGCCATCTATGAAGTTAAAGAAAGGATCGAGTATATATCCAAACATTTGGTCTCCAATTTCCTTAGTGAAATAAAATACACTAAACGCCATGGGTAGTACCATATATGTAAATAGTGCAATTATTGTCCAGTAAAACCATTTGATTATCTTAAAGAAATGATGGGAGGCCTTTTCTTTATCTTCTTCCTGAAGACCATAAATTTTTAATTTTCGGGTTATTTTATAGATGATTGTATCATGATTAATAAACCATTTCTTAATTTGCTTATACAGGAACATTAGCAATATTAAACTTACCAGATAAATAGCGATATAAGTAAGAACCCTGTATATTTTTTCTTTTAATACTTTAGGCCCTCTTCCATCGAGATAGTCGCCAAGTCTGTTGGCGTAATACTCGCCTATATTAGCAACATCTTTATCAAAAAGCTCTACAGTCTTGTCGCTAAATTCAACTATTGTTTCGCCTGAATAATTTATTATTACGTAGTCTGTGCTATCTACAATTGCAATTGAATCCCTATAGTAAAAGTCCCTGTCGAGAATCCCCGAAATTCTTCCTGCACATACTTCTGCCTGTTCAGAAAGTGATTCTGAGTCTCCTTTTTCATAAATATCGAAAATAGTATCATTTTCTATAACTACAGGAAATGCTTCCAGTTCTTCGTAAAGATCCTCTGTTTTCTCTTCTACTTCCTCGGCAATTATAGAATCTTTAGGAGAAATTGTATCCTGAGTGTACGCAATCCGGAAAGCAAAAATTAAAACAAGAAGTAATTTATACTTTAACATAAACATTCTGGTATTTGTTCGTGAATACGAGTTAAATTACAAGGTGTCAGGCTGTTAGTATAAATATATGAAAAAAGACCGACCTTTTTGGTAGATGAGTATAACAAAAAGATCGGTCACAGTATTTTGCGGATATTATGAGGCTAATATTCTTTATTCTCTATCTCTCCATTTAATAAAAGGTTGCCATTTAGTGCTAAAGAACGCATTTCATCTTCACCCGGGAATACGGTTACTTTTCCTAAGAATGATATCTGATTTTTAATATAGTTATTCAGATAGTCACTTTTTGCCAGTCCACCGGTTAATATTATTCCGTCTATTTTTCCTTTTAGAACTGTTGCCATTGCTCCAATCTCCTTCGCGACCTGATATGCCATAGCTTTATAAACCATTTCAGCTTCTTTATTTCCTTTTAAAGCTTCAAGTTCAATTTTATATGCATCGTTTGTGCCCATATAAGCAGTCATTCCTCCTCTGCCTACAATCATTTTCATCATATCGTTTTGGGTGTATTCGCCGCTAAATGCCGCTTTAACAACATCTCCGATTGGAAGTGTTCCTGAGCGTTCCGGCGAGAACGGTCCTTCACCGTCAAGTGCCTGATTAACATCAATAACCTTTCCTTTTTTATGAGCCCCAACTGAAATACCGCCTCCCATATGGATAATTATCAGGTTTAAATTTTCATAATCTTCTCCCAGCGATCGGGCATAAGATCTGGCAATAGCTTTTTGGTTTAAAGCGTGAAAAACTGAAATCCGTTTAAAGTTTGGATGACCGGAATATCTGGCAATATCCTGAAGCTCGTCAACAACCACAGGGTCTGCAATATAGGCTTCTAATCCCGGTTTTAATTTAGTTATTTCATTAGCAATTAATGCACCTAAGTTTGACGCATGCTGTCTTTTGGAAGTCTTTAAATCGTGAATCATTTTTTCATTCACTTTATATATGCCCGATTCTATCGGTCTTAAAAGGCCTCCCCTTGAAACCACTAAATCTATTGAGTTAATTGAAAAACCGGCTTTGTCGATCTCGTCTATTATGATATTTTTTCTGAAAGAGAACTGATCGTCAATAGTTGATAATTTTTCAAGATCTTCATTTTCGTGATGGAGATTTTTTAGAAAAACCGGTTTTTCACCTTCGTAAATTGCAATTTTAGTAGATGTGGAACCGGGGTTTATTACTAATATCTTTTTAAAGTTCATGATTTCTGTTTTATAAGTCAAAACTTGCGGCAGCAAGCATTATACTGTTTAATTTGGTGTCTTCATTGTCGGCTCTCGAGGTTAATACAATTGGAGCAGAAGCTCCAACAACAACCGATGCAACTTTTGCATTAGCAAAAAACACAAATGATTTATAAAGTACATTACCTGCTTCAATATCCGGAACTAATAAAATATCTGCATCACCTGCAACAGGCCCGGAGATACCCTTATTCTCCTTGCTTTCAAAACTAATAGCATTATCAAAAGCTAAGGGGCCATCAATGATACAGTTTCTAATCTGGCCGCGGCGTTCCATAATAGATAATAAGGCTGCATCGAGAGTGGCCTGCATTTTCTCGTTTACCATCTCAACGGCGGCAAGAGCGGCTATTTTGGGTTTTGCTACATTCAATTTTTGGAAAAAGTCAACAGCATTATTTATTATACCGATCTTGCCTTGAAGATCGGGTGCTATATTCATTGCCACATCAGTTATGGCGAGAAGTTTATGATATTGTGGGATATCAAAAATAGCAAAATGCGATAATAGAGGTTTATTTCTTAATCCCCAATCTTTGTTTAGTACACCTTTGAGCATTAATGCAGTAGATAAATGACCTTTCATTAAAATATCTGCATGTCCATCGTGGATCATTTTCACAGATGTTTTCACCATATCTTCAAGAGAATTTTCATTTATGATTTCAACACCTTCTATATATAAATTGAGTTTTTCGGATATTTTGACTATTTGTTTCTTATTGCCTACTAAGATCGTTTTAACAAAATTTCTTTTATGAGCTTCAAGGGCTGCTTCAATTGAGTGCTCATCACCTGCTGCACATAGTACTAATTTCTTTTTTGATTTTTGCTTAGAGATAATTTTTTCTAAATCTGATAGTTTTCTCAACATAGCGTATAGTTGTTAAATCCGTTGTTAGGTTATCATTCGAAACTATTCCATGAACTAGGATTTAGTTTAGGTATGGAATGTAAATATATATATGCAAATTTATGAAAAATGATAAGTTTTTCGTGTTGTTGAATATTGTTATACGAATTCTTTAATAATAAACGTTCTTTATTGAGATAAAGAATGTGTTTAAGTTTAATACTAATAGTATTCTTAATAATTTGATAAATATGATGATCATTGAGTTTTAACATAGTCCGTTATTTGGTGTAACTCATTCATTATTCATACTTTTGCCAGCAATTTCGGAAAATATTTAGATGAAATATTCATGAGTACAGTTATGATTTGTCATTGGAGTAGCTGTATATAATTTACTATCTAATGAAGCATATAATTATTAACAATTGAAGAAATTACCGTGAAGAAGGAAAGGTTTAATTATAAATTGATCAGAAAATATTCTGTATTGGCTCTATTGGCTTTAGGTTCTTGCTCTACTTTAAAGAACCCTGAACCTGTTGCCCATAATAGGTCATCTAATACGGAAAATAAAAAAGTTGAAGCTGTTCAGGTTTTAGAGGATACAGTATCTGCTGATTTAACAGAACTTGGAGGTAACTTTTATAAAGATAATTCTCTGTCTGATTCTATTTGGGAAAAGGATGAAGCTTTATTACTGAAGGGACTCAACAATGATGAATATATATCAGCGGTTGACAGTACCTGGATGAACCAGCTTTATCAGGCAGGGATTTTTAAAGCTGACAACGGAGGAAAAAATCATAAAACGAGGGTGATACATGTAGATGACAGCATTATTAAAAACAGATTGAAAGATCTGAATACTATGACTCCTTTGGATTTGGATTATAATCCTGTTGTTAAAAACTACATCAACACATACTTATACAAGCGATCCTCACAGATGGAGAGGATGATGGGACTGGCTGAGTATTATTATCCGATGTTTGAAGAAGTTTTGGATAAGTACAATATTCCTTTAGAGTTAAAACACCTTGCCATAGTTGAATCTGCACTTAATCCACGGGCTAAGTCACGTGTTGGAGCAAGTGGTTTATGGCAGTTTATGTACGGTACGGGTAAGATGTACGGACTGAAAGTAAGTTCATATGTTGATGAAAGGTATGATCCTTTGAGATCTACAGAAGCTGCTGCTAAACTGATGAGCAATTTGTACAAAATGTTTGGCGACTGGAATTTGGTTTTAGCTGCTTATAATTCAGGACCGGGAAATGTAAAGAAAGCTATCAGGCGTTCAGGGGGCTATAGAAATTACTGGTATATTCGTCCTTACCTGCCTCGTGAAACACGTGGTTATGTGCCGGCTTTTATAGCAGTGAACTATGTTATGTATTATGGGGCTGAGCACAATTTAAAAGTTGTAACACCAAAAGTGTCATATTATCAGACAGACACTATTGTAGTAAAAGAAAAAATTACTCTTGATCAGGTTTCAACACAGATTAACATGCCTGCTTCTGAGTTGGAGTTCTTGAACCCGGCCTATAAAAACAAAATTATCCCTCATATTGCAAATAAACAGTATAAGCTTGTGTTGCCGGTTTCTAAGATGGATGATTTTGTAAGTAAAGAAGACTCCATATATGCCTTTGCTGCCAGAGAGAATGAGAAGCAAGTGCAGAAAATGCCTAAATACTATGAGGCCAACGATATGATAAGATATCGTGTTAGAAGAGGCGATTTCTTAGGCTCAATTGCTAAGAGGTACAGTGTAAGTGTAAAAGATATAAAGCGATGGAACAGACTGAGAAGTAACAACATTGGAGTAGGACAAAGACTTACAATTTACCCTCGAAATTTTAATGCTCCGGTTGCTTCATCTTCGAAAGGCAGTAAAAAGTCAGTTGGCTCTGGAAAGAAACTCGACTTAAAAAATGGTTATGAGCTATATACCGTAAAATCGGGAGATAACCTGTGGATGATAGCAAGAAAATACCCCGGAGTAAGTGCTAAAAATATACAGTCGTGGAATGGTATTAGGAATTCGAAAGGATTGAAACCAGGCATGAAGTTAAAGATTGCCAAAAAAGGTTAATACAATTTACAAAGTATAGATTCTATTATTAAGAAGGTCTGAAATATATAGAAATAAAAAGTATGCCACTAGTTCCTTAATCATCAATAGTGATTCTGAATTAGTGGTTTTTTCATTCTTAATTTTATAGTCTGAATCAATATCTTTGAAGTTTGTCGGCTATAGTTTAATTTTGGTCTGATATTTGATACAATTGTTATTATTGATAATACATAGAAAATGAATATACGAAAATTATTATTTGCTGTAATTGCATTATTTCTTTTATCATCCTGTAGTGATTCTTCTGAAGGTGATAAAAAAGAAGATAGAATTTTACCATCATCAAGTGGTAAGATAAATGAGATGGTGGTTGTTATGAAGCACGACCTGTGGAAAGGTAAGGTTGGAAATGAAGTTAGATCTATATTTGGACAGGAGATTGACGGACTGCCACAACCGGAACCACTTTATCGTGTAGCACACGTTGCTCCATCTGACTTCAATAGTGTATTTAAAGCTGCCAGGAACATAATAATTGTTGAGCTAAAAGAAAGTGATAAAGCAAGTTTAAGCATTAACAGTAAAGTGTATGCCCAACCGCAAATAATTGAAAAATTGTCGGCAAACAATGAAGAAACATTAATAAAAGCTTTAAGAAAGTATAAAGAAGAACTGGTAGATTCGTTCCATAAACAGGATATTAAAAGTGTTCAACAACGCTTTAAAAGAATTGCCCACTATGATATACCTAATATTGAGGAAAAGGGTATTTCACTGATACTTCCCAAAAGTTATTCAAAAGTGGAGGTTGCTGATAATTTCTGGTGGTATAGAAGCGACATTAAGGAAGGGAAACATTATCCTACATTAAACTTCATGCTTTATATTACTCCTCTTAATTCAGATCTGGATTTATCAGGACAAAGTATTGTGGCCATAAGAGATTCTATTGCCAGGAAATACGTAGGAGGAGCCATAGATGGTTCATATATGCAAACCGAATCACGTCCCGAATATGCGCCCATAATGAAAAATGTAATAGTCGATGATAAAGTGGCAATAGAAACACGTGGACTTTGGATGGTAGAAGGTGATTTTATGGGAGGACCTTTTATAAATTATACAATTTTTGATGAAGTTAACAAGCGTATCATTACCGCTGAAGGATTTGTATATGCTGCAGGGACTAAGAAAAGAAATTATATTTTTGAGATGGAAGCAATAATAAAAAGTTTGAAATTGAAATAATTGCGGATTATCATTTATAAAAAAACACTTCAATTTCGATCGAAATTGAAGTGTTTTTTATTGAAATAATTACAGTAATCCACAGTTATTCGACTGCTTATCAGTTTAAGCTCTTAAACTTTTTACCGAAAAAGTATTATTTTCTTACCGGACTCAGGCTGTTATATAACATCTTCTTTTTCCGATGCTTTCTTTTCCAGTTCAGCCTGGAACTCTTCTAATACCGGGCGAACAGTGCTCTCCGGAAGGTTTGCTATTTCTATGTACATCAAGCCGTCAATAGCATCGTTGAATTTAGGATCAACATTAAATGCGATAATTTTAGCATTCTGTTTCACGTACTTTTTCATCAATACCGGAAGACGTAAACTACCCGGTTCAATATCATCAATTATCTTGTCGAATTTATTTAAATCGGCCTTACTTGCATCGAAGACAAAGTCTTTATCTGCATCTTTTAATTTAACCTTATATTCTTTCTTAGGTCTTATAAACTGAGCAATGAAAGGATCGTAATAATGAGATTTCATAAACTCTATCATCAGTGATTTTGAGAAATTAGAAAACTGATTACTTATACTTACTCCTCCTATAAGGTATTTGTATTCGGGGTAACGAATGGTCATATTTACTATAGCTTTCCAAAGCAGGAAAAGTGGCATTGGTTTCTGCTGATATTCTTTAATAATAAAAGCACGTCCCATTTCTATAGACTGTGACATCATCTTGTAGAGTTCAGGTTCAAAACGGAAAAGTTCGTTAATATAAAAACCATCTATACCGTACTTATTATAAATATCAATTCCCATCCCCATTCTATAGGCACCTGCTATGACCTGGTTCTCAGAGTCCCATAGAAACAAATGATGATAGTATTCATCGTATTTGTCCAAGTCGATTTCGTTATTTGTACCTTCTCCAACCTCTCTAAAAGTGATCTCGCGTAATCTCCCTATCTCAGTTATAATATTCGGAATATTTCTTGCATCAGTTAAGAAGACTTCATAATTCTTACTTTCGATAATTCGCTTATCATCTTTTCTAAGATTGTCAACTTCATTAATAATATCATTTTGGGGTACTGGTATTATTATCTTCTTTGGAGTCTTTGGAAAAGAGAATTTAGGGATGTATTTTTCCTTTTTTGGTATTTTAAATGTATTGGCAAGAATATATGTTTTTTGTCTCAGGAAATTGCTAAAGCTGTCAATGTTAGAGTGTTCTGCCTGTTCTTTTACAGTTATGGCTTTCCCAATACGAACTTTTATCAAACGTGTTTTCTGACTTAATACTTCAGAAGGTAATTTTGCTGTTCGTAATGTTCCACTAAGTGCAGACAAGAAATAAAACAATTTACTGTTCTTTGCGTGGAAATAAATAGGAACAACCGGTACTTTAAGTTTCTGAATTAGTTTAACAGCCCCTTCTTCCCATTCCTTGTCAGAAATAGATTTTTCTTCTTTTTTGAAAGTAGAAACTTCACCTGCCGGGAATATTCCCAAAGGATGACCACTTTTTATATGCATTATGGACTCTTTAATTCCATTTACACTTGACTTGGAGTCCTTATGCTCCTCAAACGGGTTTACGGGAACCACCATATCTTTCATGGGTTCTATTTTCTGTAAAAGAAAATTTCCCATTACCTTGAAGTCACTTCTTTTTTCCAGTAATAATTTTAGTAGTAAAATGCCGTCTAAGGCACCTAGCGGGTGATTAGAAATTGTAATAAATGCGCCGTCATTCGGAATTCGTTTGAGATCATCTTCATGAATTTCAAACTTAATTCCAAAATCATTTAACAGGTTGTCAAGAAATTCTACATCTTTATATTGTATATTTTTAATATAAACCTCATCTATCTTGTCGAGTTTCAATAGCTTAAACAAGCTATAAGCAATACCTCTACCCACAAAACCAAATTTGTCCAGTTTTATAGCTTTTGAAATTTCATCGATATTAATTAACCCCATTCGACATAAAAAATTAGTTGAAAACTGACAAATATAATAATTTATGCTACATAGTAAGTCTACTATGTAGTGTACGGAGACTAATATTTTTGAATGCTTATAATATCTAATTAAATGCGTAAAATATTGATGTAATGAAAATGTGATTGTCGTAGGGTTATATCATTATGATAGAGATCTATTTTATAATATACTGTGCTGTTTCCCTACTAAATTGTTTCATCAGAATAGTTTTTCCCTCTTCAAATTTCAACAAACTGTCATCATTATAATGGCGAATAGTATAGAGTTTTACACCGGTATTATATTTGAGCCTGTATTTGCTTTTTAATGAGCTCAAAAATAAATCGAATTTACTGAATGGGTCTTCAACCGATAAAGTAAAGCTGATTGCAGAATTTTGGATCAAATTTATTTTGAGTCTGTATTCCGAGATTAATGCAAATATCTCACTTATGTTTTCTTCAACAATAAATGAGAAGTCCAAAGCAGAAATAGACAGTAGAATTTGATTTTGCTTGATTATATAGCAGGGAGTCATTGGCTCCATTGGAGCTCCCTTTGTAATAATTGTACCATCTGATTTACTGTCGAAAAAACTTTTTACGAAAAGAGGTATTTCTTTGTGCTGTAAGGGTTGTATTGTCTTTGGATGAATTACGGAAGCTCCGTAATATGACAATTCAATAGCCTCACGGAAAGAAATATGTTTCAACAGTGTGGTACTTTCAAAGTAACGGGGATCGGCATTCAATATTCCGTCCACGTCTTTCCATACCGTTACGCTGTTGGCATTCATGCAGTATGCCAGAATTGCAGCACTATAATCAGATCCTTCAAGGCCTAATGTAGTAGTGAAGTTGTTTTCATCGGAGGCAATAAAGCCTTGTGTAATCGTGATGGTGTTCGACGAAATTTCTTCTTTAGATTTCACTAAGGTTGTTTTCCAGTCAACTTTTGCATCCCTGTAGCTGCTGTCTGTTTTTATTATATTTCTTGTATCGCGCCATGAGTTAGTTATACCTATGTGATTTAGGTAATTACTAATAATACTTGAAGACAGCATCTCTCCCAGGTATACTATCTGGTCGTATATAAATGATTTTTTTGGTGATTTATTATGTTCCAAAAACGTATATAGTTCATTTTCAAGACTCTTTATAGTGTTGAAAACGGGGTGATTTTCCGTGTCGAATAAATTATGACAAATGCTTGTGTGATATTGAAAAATAGAATGAATGTGATTATTAGTGTCTTCTGACTTTGAGATATATAACTCAACTACTTTCTCAAGAGCTTTAGTGGTTTTTCCCATGGCGGAAACAACAACGATAAGGTTGTTTTCGTTTCTAATTATTTCGGACAGGTTAATCACTCCTTCAGAATCCTTTACAGATGCTCCACCAAATTTATAGACTTTCATTTGATATATTTTCGTTAATGGATAATCGATATTTAAAAAATCGAGTCAAAAATAATCCATTTTTAACTACAATTCAGAAAGCTGACAGTTTCTTTTTTTTGGTGTTGTTAAAACACTTAACGCATAAATACTAACTGTATACAGGTTATTGATATACACTGATGTTTTGAGCTTAATAGTGCTTAATTAACGATATTTGTAACACAACAACTAACAACAAAATATTTTTTTATGAGTAACAATTCAACCATTGGTGAATTTATTATCGAATCGCAAACCCACTTTAAGTACACAAGTGGTGAACTTTCAAGACTTTTGAGCTCTATTCGGTTAGCTGCTAAAGTTGTAAACAGGGAAGTAAATAAGGCCGGACTTGTTGATATTCTGGGTGCCGAGGGCAATGAGAATATTCAGGGAGAAGAGCAGCAAAAGCTCGATGTTTTTGCAAACGAAAAATTTATTAAGGCACTTACAAATAGGGAAGTAGTTTGTGGTATTGCATCGGAGGAAAACGATGATTTTATCAGAATTGAGAATGGAGATAATATTAAGTCGAAGTATGTGGTTTTGATGGATCCGCTCGATGGCTCTTCGAATATAGATGTTAATGTATCGGTAGGGTCGATATTCTCAATTTACCGTAGGATATCAGAACCCGGAACACCTGTTACTTTGGAAGATTTTCTACAGCCCGGAAGAGAACAGGTTGCAGCCGGGTATGTTTTATACGGATCATCAACCATGATGGTTTATACTACCGGACACGGTGTAAACGGTTTTACTTTCGATCCTTCAATAGGATCCTTCTACCTTTCGCATCAGGGTATGAAAACACCTGAATCCGGTAAAATTTACTCAATAAACGAAGGAAACTATGTTCACTTTCCGCAGGGGGTAAAAGATTACATTAAATATTGTCAGGAAGAAAAAGAAGACCGGCCTTATACATCGAGGTATATAGGTTCCTTAGTGTCGGATTTTCACAGGAATATGATTAAGGGAGGAATATTTATTTACCCAACGAGTACAAAGACTCCAAAAGGGAAATTAAGACTTCTTTACGAGTGTAACCCTATGGCATTTCTTGCCGAACAATCGGGAGGAGTTGCTACAGATGGTTTTCAAAGAATAATGGACATAAAACCAACAGAACTTCATCAAAGAGTGCCGTTTTTTGTAGGCTCAAAAGTTATGGTAGAAAAGGCAATGGAGTTTATGAAGAAGTATGAATAAACACTGCCCTAATCCTTTTTTACCTTAAAAAATTAACGGTTTTTCTATTAAAGAGGCTGTTTTCTATATTGACAAATATAGGAGATGGCCTTTTTTTATGCGATTATTTTTGATAAAGTTCATTAAATACAATGAGCTGGAAAAAGATTTATAATACTGTAAGGATTCATTAGTTCCTCCGACTAAACTTCCAACAGTGCCCGAAAGGGGCTTTTTATAAATGTAAAATTTCTACTATGAAATCTGTCTTCAATTTGATTACCGTATTGTCTATGTCATTTTATTTTTCAGGATGTGTTTACAATAACGAAGAGTTGTTGTATGAGGACGATCTATCCGGGAATTGTGATACCAAAAGCATAAGCTATTCTGAAACTATTAAACCAATTATTACTGCAAATTGTTACAGTTGCCATTCAGTTAATAATGCCGACAGTTTTGGTTCGGGAATTGACCTTGAGACCTATAATAATTTAATTATAACAATAAGCAACGGGACCTTTATTGGTACAATAACACACAGCCCCGGATATAAACCTATGCCCTTGGGTGGCGAACAACTGAATGATTGTAGTATTGAAAAAATAAATACCTGGGTAAATAGCGGAGCTGTGAATAATTGACTTACGCACTTATAAATTAATGTTGATCGAAACATAAAATTTAAACTTATGAAGAAAGTATTTTTTATACTCGTTCTCCTGATCCCGCTTCTTTCCTTTGGGCAGGATCAGAATTTGGATGAGTTAATGGAAAGAGAGACCGGAAATGAAAAAAGTTATGAAAGTGCTGTATTCAAAGCTACCAGAGTAATCAATGGGCATTCGGTGGAGCAAATGAAAGCTAAGCACCTGGATTTTCGTATTTCGCATCGTTTCGGGGAATTGAACGGTGGAGCCTATGAGTTATTCGGGCTCGATCAGGCCACAATTCACCTCAGTTTTGAGTACGGAATAAATGACTGGCTGATGGTGGGATTGGGACGTAGTAACCTTCAAAAAACATACGATGGCTTTGTAAAGTTGAAACTGCTAAAGCAAACTGCCGGATCAAATAGTATCCCGGTCTTTTTATCTTACATGGGGTCAACTGAGCTTATTTCAACAAAGTGGGCAGATCCGGAAAGAGATAACCTGTTTTCATCAAGATTGACTTATGTGCATCAGTTACTGATTGCCAGAAAATTTAACGAGAGACTGAGTCTGCAGTTATCTCCAACCCTTGTCCATAAAAATCTTACCCCCACTGAGAGTGACCCCAACGACCTTTTTTCGATTGGTGTTAGTGGCCGTTACAAGATTAGTAAAAGGGTATCCCTAAATGCGGAATATTTTTACACATTTCGTCCTGAGGATGCTTCAGTAGATTACAAAAATGCTCTTTCAATAGGGGTTGACATTGAAACCGGAGGACATGTATTTCAAATTATGCTGACCAATGCACAGGCTATGCGGGAAGGAGGTTTTATATGGGGTACTAATAACCACAACTGGTCTGATGGAGGAATTCATTTAGGCTTCAATATATCGAGAGTATTCGCCTTTTGATTATAATAAATACAGTTATTAATATAAAATCACATTAGTTATGAAGAAGCTGACAATACTGATTTTTACAACCATTATTCATATCGGTTTATTCGGTCAGGATATATATTTCACAAAAACCGGAACAGTAGTTTTTGATTCTTCCACCCCTTTGGAAACAATCCATGCCGAAAACAAACAGGTAACTTCTTTCTTAAAAACAAGCAATGGAGAGCTCAACTTTGCAGCCCTTATAAAATCGTTCCGGTTTAAGAATGCTTTGATGGAAGAACATTTTAATGAGAACTTTATTGAATCGAGCCGTTTTCCGAAAGCAGTTTTTAAAGGAAAGATAGTTAACTGGCCGGAGATGGATCTGTCTGTAGAGGAAGAGCAGGAAGCCGATGTAGAGGGAGATCTTACCCTCCATGGTGTAACCAGAAAAATTGAAGCAAAGGCAATATTGCTGCCTAATAATGGTAAAATTTCAGGTACATCCGAATTTATTGTCTCTGCTGAGGATTTCGGGATAGAGATTCCGGCTGTGGTTCGGGATAAAATCGCCAGGGAAGTACGGGTTATAATTAATATTAATTACGAACCATATAAAAAATAACAACGCATGAAACGTATATACAAGATTTTGTTGGCATTGGTAATCCCGGTCATTTTAGTGGGCATTGGGGCTTACTGGTATACCTTTATGCAGCCTCACAAGAATCTGCTAAAGGTTGAACCTGAATTTGAAATAGGCGCAGAAAATTTCTTCACCGAGTTCTCTGATGATGAAACAACATCTAATGCGAAATATCTGGGGAAAGTTGTAGAAATAACCGGGAAAGTTGTTGAGTTGAATAAGGAGAACAATCAAACTGTAATTGTACTGAAAGATGAGTTATTCGGAGTTAGCACATATCTCGATGAAAATTTTTGTAAAGAATATCCCGAAATATTGGAAACGGTCAAGGTTGGAGACACTGTTACCCTTCGCGGGCAATGCGACGGCATGCTAAGTGATGTGGTAGTCAGCAGGGCAGTTATCATTCAATAAATTATACTTTGAGCCGGGAAGAATTATCAAACTAACTTAAATTTTTTCAAGTTTTTTTGTAAGGTTCAAAAAGTATAACGACAAACTATTGTAATCAAAATTTTATAAAGATGAAAAAATCGTTTTTTTATGCAGCTTTGGTTGGTTTGTCAATCATGGTATCGTTACAATCCTGTAGTAAGGATGAAGAAGAGCCGGAGAAATCTGAATTTATAGCAGACGACAATTCCTTCGCAGATTTCATGAGTTGGTCGCTCGAGGCCGAACATCTGGGACCGGATCCGGCATTAGGAACTGCGCACGGTGGAAATGATGAAACTGTTGTCCGTAAAGTTTATTATAAAAACGGACAGAATCCTGTTAATGGAGAATATCCGGTAGGAACAATCATTGTAAAACATTCAAGTAATCCCGATCTTTCGCTAAATGAATTTACCGCAATGGTAAAAAGAGGAAATGACTTTAATACAGGAGGAGGAGATTGGGAGTGGTTCATGCTAAATGAAGATGGAACTATCGCAACTGATCCTTCATCGGGAATGAAAATGCGGGGTGCTGACCTTATGAACGGGATGTGCCTTTCGTGTCATTCGGCTGCCACTACCGATTATTCTTTTACCAAATAACACAATTAATTATCAAACCCCGTCTCGGCTTATCCGAGACCAAATATCATTAATATGGGGATTTCAGCTTTTAGCTAATGGCCATTATTTTTTGGTCATTAGCTTTTGGTGAAATGAAAAACATCTAGCCCTCTCCAAGACTGACTGCTTTATTGATGACAAATAAAAAAAATAACTCTGAATTTGAATTATATATGTAACTTGTACCCCTGCTAATTGATAATTAAATTATGAAATATCTGTATTCTATTATATTGCTTACTCTTTCAGTTAGTTCCTTTGCACAATCGTCTGATAAAGCTGCATTTAATTCTCAAAGTAATATTACAATTGAAAAACATATTGAGAATAACATGCGATATCCGATGATTGCGTATTGTAATGGGGTTCAGGGATATATACATATTTCTTTTAGGTTAAATCAAGAGGGAGAAATCATTGAGACAAAATTAGAAAGGCGTGTTTATGAACTAATGGATTTAGAGGCAATTCGATTAGTTAAATCTACTGAAGGAATGTGGGTTTTAGAACAAGCTAACAGTCAACATGAATCTGATAAAGTAGTAGTAAAAGTTAAGTTTAAACTTGATGAGCACCCGGAAGCTAAGAAGCTACTTAAATCATACAAAAAAGCTGATAAATATTTAAAAAAGGGAAAATACAAAGAAGCAGCAGCACTGTTTAATTTAATACTTGAAAATAATCCATTTGATTACGATGTCCAATATAAACTAGCTCAATGTTATTTCAATATGAACATGAAAACTGAAGCATGTAAACTGTTGGAAGATAATAAATACTCAAAGGCTGTTAAGCTAAAAGAAACAAAATGTAAATAACGCATTACATAAATATCAACCCTGCCTTACCAGACTCGTTACCAACAAAAGACTATTAGATGATTAATTTAAAAATATTTTTATTTTCCGCTTTATTATTAATCGTTTCCCAACAGGGTTTTTCACAAACTGCCGAAGTTGGGATGGCTTCTTTTTACAGCGATAAACTGCATGGAAAAAGTACCGCGAGCGGAGAACCTTATGATAAAATAAAAATGACGGCTGCGCATCGCACACTCCCGTTTAATACTAAAATCAGAGTTACTAATCTCGATAACAACAAATCTGTAATAGTAACAGTGAATGACCGTGGACCTTTTGTAAAAGGCAGGATTGTTGACGTTTCGAGAGCAGCTGCTGTTAAGCTCGGTTTTATTAATAAAGGCCTTACCAAAGTTAAGCTGGAAGTTTTAGAAGATGATTGAGCTTAATGAAAAAAGAGGTCTGTATTAAGTAATGGGTTATAATATATGCTAAATCCTTCGAGTAGGGTATGTTTAAAACCGTTGGAATATTACGTCCGGTGTAAGACTCCGTTTACAGGCTATACCCATTAAATATTTTTTTGTATATTCACCATTGAATTTATACAAATTTGCTTGAAGCGATTACCCAAAGAGTTGTAAAAGCGATGAAAGAAAGGAAGCAGCAGAGATAAAACACCAAGCAACTGATATGTAACCGGAAGCAGTAGAAATGTAACCGGAAGCAGTAGAAATGCAACCTGAAGCAGCTGAAATGTAACCTGAAGCAGCTGAAATGTAACCGGAAGCAACGGAAATGTAACCGGAAGCAGCAGGAATGTAACCGGAAGCAAAAGGTAAGCACCTTGAAGCAATACACTAAAGATTAAAAGTAATTAATAAACGACCTTTAACAGGGGCGATATGTTTAATTTAATTATAGTGTAATATGGCAACAAGACCAAAATTATCAGAAGCAGAAACTCTGGAGCAATACAGAGTTTCGTTAGAAAATGTTGAAAAACAGTCAGAAATTGCCGGTATCATGTCAGAGTTTGGATATGATGTTGGTGCTATTGCGGAAGGCAAAGATTTGCTTATGAAGACCCGCGAAGCATATGATTTTAACAAAACAGAAGATGATGAAACATCGGTAGCATATTATAGCTTTGCTACAAAAAGGCACGAGTTGGCCGAAACATATTTATTGCACAGGAAAAAGGCTAAAGTTGTTTTTTATAAAGACTACATAACATCCGATAAACTTTCTATCTCAGGTATCTTGCCACGAACATACTTAAAGTGGCTTGAAACAGCAAAGAGATTTTATTCAGTAGCAATGCTTGATACGGATGTTCAGGAAAAGCTGGCAAGATTAAAATTTGCCACTGAAGATCTGACTTTAGGTAGGAACCTGATAATCGATTTGGAAGCGGCAAGAGCAAAATACCTAAGAGAAAAAGGTGAATCGCAGGCAGCTACAAATGAAAAAGACAAAGCATTTGGTATAATCGATGATTGGATGAGGGAATTTTATGCCGTAGCAAAGATTGCAATGGATGATAAACCTCAATTATTAGAATCATTGGGCAAATTTGTAAGAGGTTAAAGATAATAAATGCCCCTTTATTTCAGGCAGGCCTGACGGAGATAACACTCTTATAATGGCCTGCCTGTACAATTTTACTGAAAGAAAAAGTATAGATTTGAACGGCAGTAACAGATAGAAATAATCAGTAATACTTTACTATCTTAAATTAAGAAACATTACATAAAATTTATCGCCATGAACCTTACAAAAACATTAAGAAGACAAGGTTACGACCTGATAGACGGGCCGGTTAGAAACCACAATCTTTTACAGCTTTGGCTTAAAAGACCGTTTAACAAAGCGCAGCTTTATTACTCAAATATCGATCACGCTTTCAGTAGTGATGTGCAATTAAACGAAATTGAAAATGCCAGTTTAAAAGTGGATTCCAATACCAAAAATGAATTTGCATTCAATATAGGGATTTCTGTTCTCGGGGAAATACTTAAATCCCTAGGATTAGGTGCTTTTGATATCTCTAACGAAATAAAATCCGGAAAAAAAGTAACAATTAGTTACGACAATTCAGTAACAAAAGAAGTTCCTATAGGCGAAATTCATAATTATCTGTCGAATGCCGATTTTAGGCATCCCAACGGAACACTTCTAAAAAATGCAAACCGGAATAATATTCTGATAATCTCCGGGGTTTTATTTGCCAAAAATCTCGTAGTGGAAATCGAAACCGATTTTTCATTAGATAATGAAACCGTAGTGAAGCTTAACGAAATTTCCGGGGGCAAACTTGATTTCTCAATTAAAAGTGCTAAAAAAATAAAAATGGAGTCGGGTGGCAATACTCTTTTTCCAATTGCGGTAAAAGCCGACAAAATAGATTTCGACAGAGGACAGTTCGCTAATACCAATCTGGTAACCGATAACAGAAGATTGTTTTGATTTTACTAATGGTCTAAAATTATTTGAAGTTGTATTATTTTTTATGTGTTAACACATAAAAAAATACTTTTTTTACGCTATATATATGTCGGAATTAACGAAATTTACCTTCATATATAATAGTTAATTTTGAAAAATGAAATCAAAACACAGCGGCGCAAAATATTCAGCAATTGTTGGAATAGGGGATAAATTATCCCGATTAGAGAGGGAAACAGGAGAAAAGTATCTTCGCTTAAATCGGGGAGTACCG
>JBDLJM010000023.1 GCA_039714315.1 Bacteroidota bacterium
AAAAAAACTTAACTATTCTTAACTTCTTAATGGTTCAAAAAAAAACATTAAGAGGAATGTTTAATTATTATTAACTTTCTTTTAGTTAAAAAGTAGCATAGATGAAAAAAACACCAATTCATATAATAATAATTATAATGTTGTTTGCTTCATGCCAATCAAATTACCCCAAGGAACAATCACACATAATAGAAAAGTCTGTCAATCCTTCACCGATGGATAAAACTCTAATGCCAGAACCTGTTTTTGATACCGAACCGGAATTTGTAGAGTTTTACTGGAAAGCATGGGAATTAGCATGGAATCATGTAAAAGAGAGCAAAGGTGCTCCTCAAAGTCCGTATATGGATGAAGCTCACTGGACAAGTACTATTTGGATTTGGGATACAAGTTTTATGATGCACTATTGCAAATATGCTCCTGAACTTTTCCCCGGAATTGAAAGTCTCGATAATTTTTATGCAATTATGCATGATAAGCAAACTTCATCGCTTTTTATTCAACACCCCGACAATCCGCCATTATTCGCCTGGTCGGAGTATGAGTATTTTAAATTAACCGGCGATACTACGCGTTTGAGAAAAGTGCTGATAGAAAGACAATATCTGCAAAAGCATTATTACTTATTCGACAACTTTGAACCAGACACTAAATATCCTTATGCAGGAGCTCCGGTGAAAATAAAAAAACACCCAAATGGTTATCAATGGGGAGGAGTGCAAAGCGGAATGGATAATACTCCTCGTGGACGAGGTGATGAAGATTCAATTTTGTGGATTGATGCTATTGCGCAACAGGCTTTATCGGCATATTACATAAAAGAGATTGCATCTGTTCTTAAACAAAATGATATAGTACAGGAATATTCTAATAAATACAAAAAACAAAAAGAGCTCATCAATCGGTATTATTGGAATAGCGAAGATGGAATTTATTACGATATAAAAGTTAATTCGCCATACGAGCATGTAGCAGTAAAAACACCTGCTGCATATTGGCCTATGCTTGCTCTTACACCCGGTGTAAATCAAGCTGAATTATTGGCTGGACATATTGAAAATAAAAAAGTATTTGGAGGAGTTTTTCCATTACCATCAGTGTCGCGAGATGATAAGGATTTTGAGTCAAAAGGGAAATACTGGCGCGGTGGAATTTGGCTGCCAACTGCCTATATGTCGATAAAGGCATTGGAAAAATACGGATATTTTGAACTGGCTGATAAAACTTCATATAATCTTATCAAACAGATGCTGAAGACTTATAAAGAAGTAGAACCCCATACAATCTGGGAGTGTTACAGCCCAACAGAAGCCAAACCGAGTACAATGAAAAAAAACGAAAAGTATTCACGTCAGGATTTTTGTGGATGGTCGGCTTTAGGCCCAATTTCGCTTTTTATTGAAAATGTATTGGGCTTTCACGAAATAGATGCCACAGAAAAAAGAGTTGTATGGCGGAAATATCAAAAAGGAAGGCATGGTATTAAAGGATTGAGGTTTGGTACTGTTGTAACTGATATTATTAGCGAAGGCGATAAAATTATGATAGTAAGCAATGAGCCATATACATTAGTGGTGAATACAAAGGAATATGTTGTGAAAAATGGTAAAACAATATTGCAATGGATCGAATAAAAAAAAGTTTAGTTTTATCGGTATTAGTTATTGGAATTTTTCAGATAACTAATGCTCAGGTAAATGTTAGTAATGAGCTTTATAACTTAAATACGGCTCTGCAGTCGCGTTCTATATCTTTTGAAAATCCTACAGGTGAACCCGGAGAGGGAGGTAAAGACGCAAGCGAGTTGGGAGTAGGACGAAAAGGAGCTCCCCGAAAATTGATAGAACCCGGGGAAACAGTTGTTTTGTGCGATATAAATCAGTCAGGTACAATCAGACATATTTGGATGACAGGAGAATGGATGGATCATCCGTGGCTTAAAGAAAAGGGAGAAAGTGGCAGAGCTAAATTGTTGCGTACTACAGTGATCAGAGCTTATTGGGATGGTCAGGAACATCCGAGTATAGAAGCTCCAATAGGCGATTTTATGGGGATAGCACACGCTAAGGTTACATCGTATCAGAGTGCAGTGCATTCGGTTGGAGAAAAGGCAGCACTCAATTTTTGGTTGCCAATGCCGTTCACCTCTAATGCTAAAATTACCCTTACAAATGAATCTGAAATGTCGTTTTATTTCTATTATCAGATAGATTATACAATTAACGACCAACACAAAGATGATGTGGGACGTTTACACACATGTTTTAAAAGAGAAATTACAACTCAAAAAAATGACTTTGAACTTATGCCAAAACGTACAGGCAAAGGCAGGTTTATTGGAGCAGTAGTTGGAGTGCGAACTATGTATCCCGGTTGGTGGGGTGAAGGAGAAGTGAAAATCTATATGGATGGAGATAATGAGAACCCTACTATTTGTGGAACGGGAAGCGAAGATTATGTTGGACTTTCATACGGAATTCAGGAAGCTACATTTTTAAATCACGGTTGTAATTTGAATTATATGTCGGAGAAGAAAGTGAATGTTAAGGACTATAAAAGCGGAAAAATAAGAAAGTTTAATCCCGAATATATATCTATGTATCGTTGGCATATACCTGACCCGGTATACTGGAAGCAGGATTGTAGAGTTGCAATTCAACAAATAGGATGTTGTTATTACGAACGAAGCGATGATTGGTCGACTGCCACATTTTGGTACGAAGCTGTACCGAGTGAACCATTGCCCGAAATGCCTTCGGCAGAAGAGAGGGTGAGGAATTTGGAAGAGATGTTTGGAGGTTGAATTTAGGTAAGGATAATATGTAAAAGCAAAATATTTAAGCCAATTTTAGGATGAAGAGATTAATAGAGTCAAGCTTACTAAGATTATTCATTTTATCAGTTTTAGTACTGAGTATAAATTCTTGTTCCAACCCCGGGGATTCAAATGATAGAATATCCGAGCTTATATCCCAAATGACCTTAGAAGAAAAAGTATCTCTTCTGGGAGGTATGGATGGGATGCGAACAAATGCAATCCCTCGTTTAGGAATACGAACACTAAATATGCTCAATGGTCCAAATGGAGTAGGAGGAGATCCCGGAACAGCATTTCCAACAGGTGTGGCTATGGCAGCAACCTGGAACGAAGATTTGATGCACAGGATAGGTGTAGCTATTGGCAATGAATCACGAGCTAAAAAAGCCGACATATTATTAGGCCCTACCGTAAATATTCAGCGCATGCCTCTTGGTGGACGAAATTTCGAGAGTTATTCCGAAGATCCGTTTCTTTCGGGCAGACTTGGAGTAAACTTTGTTAAGGGAGTTCAGGAACTTGGAGTGGCCACTTCGTTGAAACACTTTATATTAAACAACCAGGAATTGTCACGGGGTAGCTATAGTGCAGAAGTTGACGAACGTGCATTGCGCGAAATTTATTTGCCTGCTTTCGAAATGGTTGTAAAAGAGGCTAAACCCATGACTATTATGTCGGCATACAACAAATTTAGAGGGGTGCATTGTACCGAAAATGAGTATATTCTAAATGATATTTTAAGAGAAGAATGGGGATTTGAAGGTTTTATAATGAGCGATTGGGATGCAGTGCATTCTACTGTTGAGGCTTCACATGCCGGATTGGATTTGGAAATGCCCGGAAAACCAAAATTCTTTAATGAAAAATTGGTGACAGCAGTAAAAGAAGGAAAGGTTAGTGAGGAAGAAATAGATGAAAAAGTTGCAAGGATATTAAATATTTATGAGAAAATAGGAGTATTTAGTGATGAAGAAAGTCTGCCAAAAGGTAAGTTAAATACTGTAGAGCATCAGGAGTTAGCTGCACAAACAGCACGTGAGGCAATAGTATTGCTTAAAAATGAAAATGCTATTTTACCTTTGGATAAGGGTAACATTAAAAAAATTGCAGTGCTCGGACCTAATGCAAGTGTAAATCGTAAGGGAGGGGGAGGAAGTTCGGAGGTAAAACCTTTTTATTCGGTTTCGCCAATTGAAGGACTAAAAAGCAAACTCGGCAATGAAGTTGAGTTGCTATTTGACGAGGGAACAAAACCCGCGATAGAAGATTATATTGCAATACCATCTAAATATTTGATTAGCGAAGATGGTGAGCCCGGATTAAAAGCCGATTTTTTTAATAATGAATATGTAAGTGGAAAAGCCGTAGTTACCAGAATAGATGAAAATATAGATTTTCATTGGGGACAAAAATCACCGGATAAAAAAATTCAGGTAGATCGTTTTTCGGCACGTTGGACCGGGAAGTTGATAGCTCCGCTAACAGGGAAAATAAGAATAGGAGTAAAGAGTAATGACGGTGGGTATTTGTACATCAACAATAGATTGCTTGTTAATAACTGGGGGATGCATGGTCCTCATCAGAAAAGTACTGAACTCGATGTTGTGAAAGGTGAGAAATATGATATTAAGGTTGAATATTACGAAGGAGGTAATAATGCTGAAGTAAAATTGGGTTGGCAATTGACAGAACCAAAAACAACAATAAGCAAACAAGCTGTAGAGTATGCAAAAAACGCCGATGTGGTTCTTTTGTTTGTAGGTTTGAATAAAGAATTTGAAGGTGAGGGATTCGATCGTTCAAGTATGGATATGCCTGGTGATCAAGACGAGTTGATTAGAGCTGTTTCGGCTGTAAATAAAAATACAATTGTAATAATAAACGGAGGTAATCCTGTTAGTATGACAAAATGGATTGATGGAGTTGATGGGATAATTCAGGCATGGTATCTGGGGCAGGAAACCGGAAATGCTCTAAGTGATGTTTTGTTTGGCGATTATAACCCTTCGGGGAAATTACCTGTTACCTTCCCTAAAAAATATGAGGATAATCCGGCTTTTCCCTATTATCAAAAAGTACAGAATAAGGCAATTATGGAGGAAGGAATTTATGTGGGATATCGTTATTATGATTCTAAGGGAGTAGAGCCCATGTTTCCATTTGGTTACGGACTTTCATATACAAGTTATGAGTATTCCGATCTGAAAATTGAAAACCTAGGAGATGAAGAGGTAAAAGTTTCATTATCAGTGAAAAATACTGGAAAGTACGATGGTAGTGAGATAGTTCAATTATATGTACACGATATGGAGGCGAGTGTTGATAGACCTCTTAAAGAGTTAAAAGGATTCTCTAAAGTTCAGTTGAACTCTGGAGAAACAAAAGAAGTTTCAATAAAATTAGATAAACGTGCTTTTGCATTTTATGATATAGAAGCTAAAGAGTGGGTTGCCGAACCCGGTGATTTTGAAATATTTATTGCTTCAAGTTCAAAAGATATAAGATTGAAAGGTATATTTTCCTTAAAATAGGATTAATACCAATATTGATTCAGGGAAACCGTATCAGTCTGAAATTGTTTATAGAAACATGTTAACATATAATGCATTTTAATTCAAATGCACGAAATGTTATTAGTTGTGATGCAATATATTTGAGTTTTATCAAACTGTATTTTATGCCGACAGAAAATAAAAAAATAAAATATAGCCTATTAATATTTACCATTATTATTGCAGTATTAGCTTCAATTTTACATTATCCTGTACATATTGTTGATGCACTAAGTCTCGAGTCTGCAAAAGGCTTTGATATTCATATTTCGATTTGGAGAATATTGTTTGAACCTTTCTTAGGTCATTTACTTTATTTTAACAGAGGGTTTTACACGTTGGTGGAGATCAAATATGTTTTGTATTGGATTGTTATTATTTTTATTCTCTATTCGATATTTTGGCTATTTGCTAAAAGAATAGCCCTTCAGAAAAGAACTTTCATTGTTGGTCAGGTTTTAAACCTGCCAATGATTGTAGGTTTGTGGTTTACAATATTTGTGGTAATGATTTTAATGAGTGTTTATTTACCTTCAAATACCATCGTTAATAACAGTAATGATAATATTTTGGTAACAACACATTCTCATACTCAATTTAGTCATGACGGTATAATTTCTCAGGAGAATTTATGGGAATGGCATAAGCGAAACGGCTTTGATGCTTTCTTTATAACGGACCACAATACACATGAAAAAACTATTGATTTTATAAATGAACAAAGAAATGGTGATTTTCCTATGACACCTTTGGTGTTGGGGGGAGAAGAGTTCTCAGGAACAAATCATTTAAGCTTATTAGGGCTTAAAAGAAAATTCGACACTCATGGTTATTCCGATTCACAGGCAATAGATTCAACCCGTGCAAATAATGGGGTTGTAGTTGTAAATCATTGGTTTGATGATGAAAATATGAGTCTGGAGTATTATAAAGATTTGGGTGTTGATGGATTTGAAATAGAAAACACTGCCACTGATTTATTTTATCCCAGAGACTTAAATAGTAAAATAGCCGGTTTCTGTACAGTTAATGGATTGATGATGAATGGTGGTGCAGATTTTCATGGCTATGGTAATGTTTGTTCGTTATGGAATGCATTTAAATTACCGGGTTGGGATGAATTGAGTGTTGATGCGAAGGAATTGGCAATACTGAATATTATTAAGAAAAGAGAACAAGATAAACTTAAGGTTCTGATGTATAACGACAGGCCATACTATGCAAAGACTGGTATGTTTTGGAGACCTGTTATTTCATTCTTTAATTATTTCAGGACATTGAATGTTTGGCAATTTTTATCTTGGGTGTTCTGGATATTCATATTTATGAGTGTAGATAAATTACGAAAGTTAATTTTTACAGATAAAGCTATTGCTGTTTTAAGTTTTGTCAGTGCATTGTTTTTATTAATACTCGCATTAAATTACTATCTCGAAATAGAGGAAGTAGCAGGTAGTGATAACGATATTTATATTGAATATAGCACTTTCCTGTTTTATTCCGGAACAGCGTTTTTAGTATATTCGGGAATTATAGTTTATTTAAGAATAGTCAGAGATAAATTTAATATTAGGAAAATATAACAGGATGATATTTACGCAGAGGCAATTTATATGCTCCTTTGTATTACAACTGTATTATGAAAAAATGGATCAGAAACATACTAATTACTGCTATTCTGATATTAACTATCGTGTACTTCTATTGGATATTACCTGTATGGGGAGTTCCGTTTAATAGTCAACGACATGAAAAACTACCCTTAACACCGTCCTGGGTATTGGAAAACTGGC
Source organism: Bacteroidota bacterium (assembly GCA_039714315.1). NCBI lineage: Bacteria > Pseudomonadati > Bacteroidota > Bacteroidota bacterium. Next base: position 7,164 of record JBDLJM010000023.1, read on the forward strand.
TTTGGGAAGATGATGTAAATACTTCGGCCTATATTGATGAATTATTACAAGGTTATAAAGAACACGATATCCCTGTTAGGACCATAATTTTAGATAGTCCCTGGTCACTGCGTTATAACGATTTTGAAATTGATACCATTCGATATCCCCAACCTGAAAAATGGTTTAAAAATCTGCAGGATAATGATTATAGAGTTGTACTCTGGATGACTTCCCTAATAAACAGCAATAGTAAGGATAGCAGGATTAATGATTCTGAAGAGTGGTACAATCGAATTAAAGAGAAGGGGTATCTGGTAAAATCCAAACATCTTAATCACTGGTGGAAAGGCGATGGTGGCTTTCTCGATTACAGTAACCCGGAGGCGGTAAAATGGTGGCGATCAAAGCAGCAAAAGCTATTCGATTACGGAATAGACGGGTGGAAACTCGATGGTGCAGCAACTTTGTTTTATTCGAAAATTGCAGGTCTTCCATTTTTCTATAAGGATAGCAAGGAGGGGCTTATGACTACAAGAAAGTATATGGACTTGTATTATCGCGAAGAATATAAGCACGGACTTACACAAAATCCGGAATTTGTAACTCTTTCGAGGGCTATAGATGGATTGTATGCCCATCCGGAAGGATTTTCTCCTTTTGATTCGTCACCGGTGAATTGGGTTGGAGATCAAAAGCACACGTGGGCTGAGTTGAAAGATGAAAAGGAGAGAGAAGAAGACAATGTTGATTTAGTAATGGAAGGAGCAGAAGGTATTACTATGGCAATAGAACATGTGTTGGCGAGTGCCAAACTGGGTTATAATGTTATAGGCTCTGATATTGCCGGATTCTCAGGAAGTAAAATTCCTCCACGTTTATATATTCGTTGGACACAGTTTTCTGCTTTTTGTGGGCTTTTTATGAACGGAGGGCACGGCGAAAGACGACTTTGGAAAAGAAGTAAGGAAGAACTTGAAATAATCAGAAAATTCTCCTGGATGCACACAGAGTTAATTCCTTATATGTATCACTATGTTGTGAGTGCACACAATGGAGAAAGACGCCTGCAGACTGTGATGAACATCGGTAAATATCAATATATGTTTGGCGATGATTTTTTAGTTGCTCCTATTTATATCGACTCCAAAAAACGCAGTGTTTCTCTCCCTGAAGGAGAATGGCGATATTTCTTTAACGATATAGAGTTACTTGAAGGAGGGCTTACTTTTGAACGGGAATATCCTATTGATGAGTTTCCGGTTTACATTAAGGAAGGTGCTATTGTACCTATGAAAATAAGCCGGGCTTATACAAATATTGGAGACAATGAATCAGAGGGTTTTACTACACTATTAATATATCCTAAAGATAAGAACAGCTTTACATATTACCATAGCAATAATAGCGGAGAAACGGAAATATCCTATCGGTTGAAAGATAAGCTATTCGTGAGTATTAATGGAGATAAGATAGCTCATATCCTCAGGATTCATTCCGAGAAAGCCGTTAAAAATGTAATTCTTGATGGAGAAAAATTAGATAAGAAAAACTGGAGTTATGATTCTCAAAATCATAAAATTACAATAAGAACTTCTAATTACACGGAAGGTGAATATGAGATACAATATTAAGGGGGACTTTTTGGTTCTACTACGAATGTTGCAGGAGTTGTGAGTCTAATATCTAAGTACTAAATACTCAGTACTAAATTTACAGTACTAAGTACTTTTCCCGTAAGATGGTGGCTTGAAAAAAAAGGTTTCTTATCGATTAGTAAATTAGGTTAACATATAATGTAATTCAAATAATATAAAAGAATACTCAAGAGAAGTCTGAATTTATATTTGAATATGTAGTAATAGTGACTCTTTTGTCCCAAAAAGAATAATTTATGAAACGAAACCATATTTTAATACTGTTGATATTCTATATATTCTTTGTAATATCTTTTTTGACAAATATAATGGGGGCACTGCTCCCGGAGATAAGAAGCGATTTTCAGATGAGCCTGTCCATGGCTGCTTTCCTTCCTTTTTCTTTTTTTGCTGCTTATGGTGTTATGTCAATTCCTGTGGGGATGGTTTTAGAAAAATCGGATGAGAAAACAGTAATGATAATTGCTTTTTTAGCCTCACTTATCGGAGCATTAACTTTTAGTGCTTTTCCGGGGTTTAAAACAGCAATATTTTCTTTATTCCTTATTGGAGCAGGAATGGCAGCATTACAGGTCGCCATTAATCCTCTTTTGAGAACAGCCGGAGGTGAAGAGAATTTTGCTTTTAACTCTGTAATTGCACAGTTGGTTTTTGGAGCAGCTTCATTTTTAAGTCCGTTAACTTATACCTATTTGGTTAACGAATTGGAAAGTGGAAATGCAAATCCGAACTTTTTGATAAATACTTTAAAACACCTTGTACCCGAAGATTATTCATGGGTTTCTCTATATTGGATTTTCGCACTTATAAGCTTAGTAACTGCAGTAATATTGTTTTTTGTGAAATTTCCTAAAGTGGAACGCAAAGAAGACGAAGTTGCCGGAGCATGGAAAACACACGTCGAGTTGTTTAAAAACAAAACAGTGATTATGTTTTTCATCGGGATATTTGCCTATGTTGGAACCGAGCAGGGAATTGCAAACTGGATTTCGCAATTTTTGCAAAGCTATCACGGATTAAGTCCCAGGGTAGAAGGAGCCGAAAGTGTTTCGCTTTTTTGGGGAATGTTAACCATAGGCTGCCTTTTAGGTTTGGTTCTATTAAAATTATGGGATGCCCGAAAAGTTCTTAAATTCTTTACAGTATTGGCAATTGCCTCATTGATGTTAGCATTATTAGGAAGTAAAGAGCTTGCCTTAATAGCTTTCCCTTTAACAGGATTCTTTATTTCGGTAATGTGGTCGGTGATATTTTCTTTGGCATTGAATTCTATGGATAAACATCATGGATCGTTTTCCGGAATTCTTGTTACAGGTATTGTAGGAGGAGCTGTTGTACCTTTAATAATTGGCTCTATGGCCGATGTAATTGGTTTGAAATATGCAATGTTTTTTATTTTAATTCCATTGGGCTATATATTTGTTTTAGGGTATTTGGCAAAACCTATAATCTTAAACAAAACATTGAGTGTTAAAGAAATAAAATCAATCATCTTTTCTAAAATAAAAAAGGCAGCGTAATAGTTGTTTCATGATAGTTTGGTTATTTGTTTAACTGTCATCTGAAAATACAATCCAGTTTAACAATTCAACAATCCTCTTATAAGTTAAAATATCATGTAATTACAATAATATTGACGAATTGATTTGCTTTAGAGAAATATAAATTTGAGCTATATAGCTTCATCTATTTATAGATGAAACTAGCATGATGAAATTTCAACAATTTTGAACCACAGGGGAATGTTAAAATTTTGTCTTGCGAACACCATCCCTACCTGCAAGACGAAGTCAGGTAGGTGACTGAAATATAAAACTATTATCAGATGAATCAAAAAGCGATCAATATTACAAAGCTGGCACCGGTAATGCTCATTTATATAGTAATGGGTTTTGCAGATATTATTGGAGTAGCCACGGCTTATATTAAAAGTGATTTTAACTTAGCCGATAAATGGGTGCAGTTACTGCCCTTTTTGGCTTTAATATGGTTTTTCTTTCTATCGGTTCCCACAGGTATTTTACAGGACAGGTTTGGCAAAAAAACACTCGTTTCAATTGGAGTAGCTTTTATTGCTGTAGGCATGTTGATTCCTTTTGTCTATTATTCTTTTGTAAGTATGATGTTTTCTATCGTATTTATGGGAGTAGGGAATACTATAATTCAGGTTTCGGCAAATCCTCTACTTTACGATGTGATACCCCAGGGTAAATTTTCGAGTTTTATGAGCTTTGGACAGTTTATTAAGGCTATTAGTTCATTGTTGGGACCTATTTTGGCAGCGATGGCCGCCACAAGTTTTGGAAATTGGAAACTTGTTTTCCTAGTATATGGAATCACTTCAATTTTAGCTGTTCTATGGGTGAATGCAACCGTGATAAAAGAGACCAAAAATGAAGAAAAAGCGGCTACTTTTAAGTCTTGCTTCTCCTTGCTAAATAATAAATTTGTACTAATAATGGTGCTCGGTATTTTCTTTGTTGTCGGCGCTGATGTAGGGATGAACACCAATATAACTCTTTTCCTTCAGGGAGAGTTTGGTTTAGAGATAGAAAAAGCATCACTTGGTATCAGTTTGTATTTTACTGCACTGATGATAGGGCGTTTTTTAGGCTCTATTCTACTAAACTGGATATCATCATATAAATTTCTTTTGGCAACAACATTACTTGCTCTTTTAGGAGCAGTATTAATGTTCATGACTTCAAACCTGTTTATGGCGCGAGTCACAATATTTATAGTTGGCCTTGCTTCTGCCAATCTGTTTCCTTTGATATTTTCAATAGCAATTGAAAAATATCCAAAACGCGCAAATGAAATATCTGGTTTAATGGTAATGGCAATCTCAGGAGGTGCTTTTATTCCCCCTGTCATGGGATTTGTTAGTTCTTCGTTTGGGATAAGGCTTGCCTTAGTTGTAATAATAATAACAATGCTTATACTGTTAGGTATATCGCTTTTTGTTTTTAAATCTGAGAAAAATGCAAAAAAACTTGAAGAAAATAGAGCAGTGGCTTAGTCCTCATAAAGGGGCTATAGTAGCTTTTTCGGGAGGGGTAGATTCGTCTCTTGTATTGTATTTAAGCCGTAAGTTTTTAGGAAAGGACAAAACAATTGGAGTTATATCGGCCAGCGAGAGTTATAAATACTCCGAGTTGCTCAAAGCGGTTGATTTCTGTAATAAATACGATATTGAGTATAAGATTATCCAAACAGAAGAGTTGCTCGACGAGGATTACTATTCAAATCCTCATAATCGTTGTTATTTCTGTAAAAATCATCTTTACGAAGCACTGGAAGCCTTAAAAACAGAGTATCCTGGGTATTCTATATTCAATGGTACAAATAAAGATGATTCAGATGACTACAGGCCGGGGCATATTTCGGCTTCCGAACACGATGTTGTTTCGCCTTTGGCAGAAATGGATCTTTCGAAAAACGATATTAGGGATATTGCAAAATACCTCGACTTGGAAATATGGAACAAACCTTCATCTCCTTGTTTAAGTACCCGAATACCTTATGGCAGTACCATAACAAAAGAAAAGTTGCGGCAAATAGAGGAAGCCGAAGAAACACTTAACATGAATGGTTTTAACGATGTTAGGGTACGACACTATGGAAACTATTGTAAAGTAGAGGTTCCTCAGGATAGAATAAATGACTTACAAAGGAACTTTAGTAAGATTTCTCAAAATGTATTAAAACTTGGTTTTGAGAAATGTTTGGTAGATGAGGAAGGATTAGTTTCAGGTAAATTAAACAGGGATATCGGACATGCAGAATCATAATATAGATCATAATCGAGAAGATAGATTAGGGTTCCCGGAGGTTGTTTTCGGTGAGTCGAAAAATGTGAAAGATTTAACTTCAATATTGTATAATTATGTGGAAAAACATAAGAATGCATTAATAACAAAACTTCAGGCAGAAAAAGCCACAGCATTAAAGAAGATATTCAGGGATTCTTTTTATGATGAAGAGTCGGGGGTTTTTATGCTTTACAGTGCTGAAGATGTAAAAGAGAATTATGATGTTGCCATTTTATCGGGAGGCACTTCCGATATTCATGTTGTGAATGAGGTATATTATACTCTCGAATTCATGAAAATCTCAGTAACGGTATTTTCCGATATCGGAGTTGCAGGTGTTCACAGATTGTTGAATAAAGTTGATGAGTTAAAGAAATATAAGGTATTAGTTGTTGTTGCTGGTTTTGAGGGAGCTCTGCCAACCGTTGTTGGCGGGGTGCTCCCTCAACCAATTATTGCGGTTCCCAGTGATGTTGGTTATGGTGTTGCAAAAGGAGGAAATGTGGCTTTGAATTCTATGTTGAGTTCTTGTGCGAATGGAATAACTGTTATGAATATAAATAATGGTTATGGTGCTGCTATGGCTGCTATAAGGATATTGAACTTGATAAATAAATAATATTATTTGAGATGAAGATATACATAGAAGCTTTTTCAGGATTGTCCGGAGATATGTTCTTAAGTGCTTTGGCTGAACTTGCCGATGCTCATGAAATGTTATTATCATTACCCGAGAAATTAAATCTGCCGGGAGCAGAAGTTAAAATTCATAAGCTCGTTCGCAATGGAATAGTTTCGCAGCATGTAAAAGTAATTGATAATGAAAATGACAATGTTCACAGACATCTATCGGAGATTAATCAAATAATTGATAATGGTGATATTAGTCTAAATTCAAAGATAATAGCGAAGGAGATATTTGCAATTATTGGAGAGGCAGAAAGTAAAATGCATAATATTCCAATAAGTAAAATTCACTTTCATGAAATTAGCGCTATAGATTCTATAATTGATATAATTGGAAGCGCTGTACTTATTGATAGACTTCGAATAAAGAAAAGCTATTCGAGTTCAATTTGTACCGGATATGGATTTGTAAACACTCAACATGGTGTGCTTCCGGTACCGGCACCTGCAACTGCCGAAATTTTAAATGGAATACCTACCTACTCAGGTAAAGAAGAAGGAGAACGTGTTACTCCAACAGGTGCAGCTATATTAAAATATCTGAATCCTATTTTTAAACTTCCTAAAATAATCAGAAAAAAAACAGTTTACGGAGCCGGAGAAAAAAGGTTTAAAGAACCTAATGTACTTCGTATTTCGTCAATAGAAACAGAATTAAACAATCATAGTTCACTTACTGTAATAGAGTGTAATATGGATGATGTTTCAAGTGAATTTTTAGGGAGTGATTTTCAACAGACATTATTGGAGAACGGAGCAAAAGATTTCTATTTTACCCAAATTCAGATGAAAAAGGGGCGTCCGGGTATTTTATTATCATGTATCACCAGTAATGATAATGTTCTGAAATTGTCGAATATAATTTTAGAAAATACGTCAACAATTGGAGTTAGATATTACAATGTGCACAGAAATACACTGGATAGGGAAATACTTTGGGTAGAAACTCCATACGGAAAAATAAGAATTAAGGTAGTTATTACCCCGTCAGGTATAGAACGAAGAACTTACGAGTATGAAGATTTGATAAAAATAAGTAAAGAACAAAATATACCATTGCTTGTTCTTGATAGTGAACTGGAAAGTTATAAGAATATGGCAAGCTATAATGACAAAGTTTAATAAGCATAATTGAAAATGGAATATAAAGGAAAATACACTGCATTTGATCCTACTCAAGTAAAAACATATCCGGTATCTACACGTACTAATAAGGTGAAATTTTCGGATTTACATTTTCCGGAAGAAGTGCTTAAGACAAAGTATGAAGTTGGAGAGGGTGTAGAGAAACGTTTAGAAAAGCTAGCCAAAGATATAGTAGAGTTTCGTAAGCAAGGAAAACCTGTAGTCATGCTTACAGGCGGACACATGATAAAAAACGGTTTATCGCCTTTGGTTGCTGATATGGTGAAAAAGGATATGATAACTCTGTTTGCAGGTAATGGAGCTACTTCTATTCACGATTTCGAACTTGGATTAATAGGAGAAACAAGCGAGTATGTTCCTCAGGCTCTTGAAAAGGGAGAATTTGGAATGGCATTTGAATTTAATTACATAAATGCTGCCGTAACCGTAGGAAACAGCATGAAACTTGGATATGGAGAATCGGTTGGAAGGATGTTTAATGATGAAGGTTTCCGTAAAAAAGTGCAGGAAGTATTAAGGGTAGAAGAGGATGTTGAGTTTCTACATTCCGAAATATGTTTGCAATCTATATGTTACCAGAATGACGTGCCTTTTACGGTTCATGCAGGGATAGGTACCGACGTTTTGGATCAACACGAGTTTTTTGATGGAGCAGATAAAGGAGGATGTTCAGGTAGAGACTTTCTAATATATACCGAGGAGATAACTAAGTTTACTGAGGGAGGTATTATTATGAATATAGGCAGTGCAGTTACGGGACCGGAAGTATTCCTGAAAGCCGCATCTATGGCAGGAAATATTGGTAAGGTTCCGGATAATATTATCACGGCAAACTTCGATTTACGACCTTACGACCCTAAAGTATTTTCAAATGAAGAAGAAGTAGGATACTACTACCGCGATCAAAAAAGTATAGTAACCCGTGTACCTCAAGCCTACAATGGAAAAGGATATTATATTTCGGGTAATCAGTTGGCGACTCTGCCAATGTTGTACCAAAAAATTATTGAATTAATCTAATTATCTACATATAATGAATAAAGCAGGTTTAAATAATATTCTTGAAAGAATACAAGATGCAAAAGTTGCTGTTTACGGAGATTTTTGTCTCGATGTTTACTGGATAATGGATGAGGAGGGCTCGGAAGTTTCTGTAGAAACAGGTTTACAGGCACAGTCTGTGGCAGGACAAAAATATAGTCCGGGAGGAGCAGGGAATGTTGTTTCAAATTTGTTGGCATTAAAGCCTGCAGAAATCAGAGCTATTGGAGTTGTAGGGAATGATGTTTTCGGACGAGAACTGGTAGGCCAGCTTTCTGCCGATGGAGTTAAAACAGATACACTTATAGTGCAGAATGAAAATTTTGCAACTTATACCTATATTAAAAAATACAATGGCGATGTAGAAGAACCACGTATCGATTTCGGATTAAAGAATGCACGAACACATGAAACTGACGATACAATTTTAAATAATATAGAGTCTGCATTAAAGAATTATGATGTGCTGATATTTAATCAGCAGGTAGAAGGAAGTTTGAATAATCCCGAATTTATAGAAGGAGCAAACAAGTTGTTTAAAAAGTATAATGATAAAATCATAATAGTAGATTCTCGCCACTACAATAGAAAGTTCCTGGAAGTTTATCGAAAAGTAAACGAAATTGAAGCAGCAATTTTATTGGGAGGAGATGCGAAACCAAGTGATTTTATCTCTTTTGAAGAGTCTAAAAATAATGCTGTGAAACTTCATCAGAATACAACCAAACCGGTGTTCCTGACATCGGGAAATAGAGGAGTGCTAATTTGCGATAATAAAGGACTCAGGCATGTACCATCTTTGAATATTACGAATAAAATTGATACTGTTGGTGCAGGCGATACTACAATTAGTGCCTTAGCTATGTGCTTAGCTGTTGGAGTAGAGCATACCCGGGCTACTGAATTTGCAGTTTTGGCTGCCGGTGTTACTATTCAGAAACTATTTACTACAGGAACAGCTTCTGCCGAAGAAATTACTGAGATAAATAAAATTGGAGATTATTTGTTTAATACCGAACTGGCAGGAGATAATAGAAATGCCAAATTTCACGATGCTAGTGAAATTGAAATTGTAGAAAATGATGTATTTGAAGAATTACATGGAATAAAACACGCTGTTTTCGATCACGATGGTACAATAAGTACCCTGCGCGAAGGGTGGGAGCATGTAATGGAACCGGTAATGATAGAAGCAATTTTAGGAGACAAGATTAATTCTGTAGATGCTAAAACTTATTCAGAAATAAAACAAAGATCTTTAGAATTTATTGATGCTACAACGGGAATTCAAACAATTCTTCAGATGGAGGGTTTGGTAAAAATAGTTAAAGAGTACGGATATGTAGAAGATGTAAAAGATAAATTTCAGTATAAAGAAATTTATAATGATGCCTTGATGGAAATGGTGAATAAGCGAATAGAAAAGTTGAATAATAAGGAACTTTCCAACGATGATTTCCTGATGAAGGGAATTTTAAACTTTATGCATAGACTAAAGAAACGTGGAGTAAAACTTTACCTTGCAAGTGGTACCGATGTAGATGATGTGAAAAATGAAGCCGGGGTAATGGGATATGCCGATTTGTTTGATGGCGGGATTTACGGTTCGGTGGGAGACGTGTCAAAGTATTCGAAAAAAATGGTGATAAACGACATTCTGAAAAATAATAATCTAAAAGGAAGCGAATTATTGGTAGTAGGAGACGGACCTGTAGAAATCAGAGAGTGCAGGAAAGTAGGAGGAACAGCAGTAGGTATTGCAAGCGATGAGATAAGACGATATGGAATAAATATTTCTAAGCGAACACGCCTGATAAAGGCAGGTGCTCAATATATTATTCCGGACTTTTCTCAGGAATCGATATTGTTCGATATTTTGTTTGAAGGAAAAAGTGTTATGAGTTGAAAATAATACAATATGAATAAGGCGAAAAACGGAAAATTAATAGACGGATTAATTAGCAGATATCCTGAGTTGGAGGTTTGTAAATCAGATATCGAACTTGCAGCGGAGATATTGTTAGCTTCATTTAAAAACGGAAAGAAACTTTTAATTTGCGGAAACGGAGGAAGCAGTTCCGATTCCGATCATATTGTGGGAGAGTTGATGAAGAGTTTTAGTAAAAAGAGAGAAATATCACCCGAAGTAAAAAATAGTTTAATAAATATTGATTCCGATTCGGGACAATACCTTGCTGAGAAGCTGCAGGGTAGTTTACCTGCAATTTCTCTTAGTGCCCATTCCGGATTAACTTCAGCCGTGGCAAATGATATAGATGCCGATTTAATCTTTGCACAACAGGTTTTGGGATACGCAAAAAAAGGAGATGTTTTAATTGGGATAAGTACTTCCGGAAATTCTAAAAATGTTGTTAATGCTGCTATTACAGCCAAGGCAATGGAAATGAAAGTGATTGCTTTGGTCGGAAATAAAAAAGGTACTCTCAATAATTATTGTGATGTAGCTATTGAAGTGCCATCAGGAATTACTCCTTTCATACAAGAATATCATTTACCTATTTATCATGTTCTGTGTAAAATAGTAGAGGAAAATTTGTTTTAGATGCGAATACTTATTTTGTCCATATTTCTGCTGGTTTTTACTTCATGTAATGATAAATTCACTACTGCGAAAGAGCGTCAAATAACCTTTACGGAGAAGAATCATGCTTTGGATAATAATGATAACTTTTCGCCGGATAATAAGTTTTTATGTTACGATACCAGAGGAACAGTTTTCAACGAAAGTCTCGATAATACTAAGTCAATTGAAATAGTAGAAATAGCAACAGGAAAGGAAACTATAATTTGGAATCCCCCAAGTATAACCGGCAATCAAGCTGCTCCTGGATTGGGTGCCACATCATATCACCCTATAGAGAATAAGTTAATTTTCATTAGTGGACCTTCAATAGAAGAAGTTGAAAAAAGGGGTTTTTACAGTCAGAAAAATCGAACGGCATTAGTTGTTAGTACTGATGGATTGCAAAATGTTTCGTATCCTGATTTAAGGGATGTAGAATCAGAAATTACTCCTTTAGGAGCCCATAGAGGAGGTACCCACCGACATGAATATTCTAAAAAAGGTAATCGTATAGGTTTTACTTACGATGATTATTTATGTACAGATTATGACAGGACAATAGGAGTGCTTTTCGAATGTAATTACGCCCCTAAGGGGGCAACACATTGTTTTTCACTGATTGTAAAACCAGCTAAAAAGGGTCAATCAAAAGCCGGAGAGATAGAAAAAGCTACAGGTGATTCGTGGGTTGATTCAGTTGGAACCAAAAGAGCTTTTATAGGAAAAGTAAGAGCTGAGAATGGAGAAGATTATGAAAATTCATTGTTTGTAGCAGAATTGCCGGATTATATAGAATCAATAAAGTTGAATTCGGGAACAAAAAGTACTTACCCTGAAGCTATGGATGGAGTAAAAATTAGAAGATTAACAAATAGCAAATTTGCCGATGGGATAGTTCGTGGATCAAACGATGGAAAGTATATTGCTTATTTTGACCGAGATTCATCAGGAGTGAAACAGATTTTTATTATCCCTGTTGATGGATCTGATATGTTGGATGATATACGCTTTAAACCACATCAAGTTACATTTAATAACTCTGATGCATCCGCATTACGTTGGCATCCCACAGGAAAATACATATTTTATATAGTAAGTGGTAATATTGCAGTAAGCAGATTGGGTAAAGGAGCTATTGAAAACAGGACAACCTTTTTAACTAATGACGATAAAAAGCGAGAACATCTTGTAGTATCGCACGATGGTAAAACCTTAGCCTATACTATAAAAGTTACAGGAAAAGATAAACAGGAGTTTAGACAAATTTTTATTCTCGATTTTAATCCGATACAATAAATGGATCAACGTTATAATCCACGGATTTTTGTGTTGCCCCCATTTTTTTATTCAAATTCTCAGATAGGGTATATTGTTTTATGTGAGATGTCTACAAAAAAAATCAGATAAGCCTATAGTTAGCATCTATAGTTTATTTATAATAATTCCATTTTATGTCATAATTTTGCTATTGGAGTTTTTATAGAGTTGACAGTTAAGGGAAATGGCTGTTCTTTTTATATAATAAGTATAGAGAATAATGAGAAAAGTTACGTTTAGAGAGGCTATAGCTGAGGCTATGAGTGAAGAAATGCGACGCGACGAGAGCATCTTTCTTATGGGAGAAGAAGTTGCTGAATATAATGGAGCTTATAAAGCATCGAAAGGTATGTTGGATGAGTTTGGTTCGAAAAGAGTGATAGATACACCAATTGCTGAGGCCGGATTTGCCGGAATAGCAGTTGGATCTGCCATGAATGGCAACAGACCTATAGTTGAATTTATGTCGATGAACTTTTCGTTGGTTGCAATAGATCAGATTATAAACAATGCTGCGAAAATGCGCCATATGTCAGGAAGTCAGTTTAATATTCCTATTGTATTCAGGGGGCCATCAGGCTCTGCTGGTCAGCTTGCTGCAACACATTCGCAATCATTCGAAAACTGGTATGCAAATGTTCCGGGACTAAAGGTAGTTGTTCCTTCTAATCCCTATGATGCCAAAGGTCTGTTAAAAGCCTCTATTAAAGATGAAGATCCTGTGATATTTATGGAGTCGGAACAAATGTATGGCGATAAAGGAGAAATACCTGAAGGTGAATATATAATTCCTCTTGGGGTAGCCGATGTAAAAAGAGAAGGTAGTGATGTAACTATAGTTTCTTTCGGGAAAATTATAAAGGAGGCCTACAAAGCCGCTGAGCAGCTTGAAAAAGATGGGATCAGTGTTGAAATAATCGACCTTAGAACTGTTCGTCCGTTGGATTTTGATGCAATTTTGAAATCGGTAAAAAAGACTAACCGTTTGGTTATTCTTGAAGAAGCATGGCCATTTGCGTCTGTATCTTCCGAAATAGCTTACAGAGTACAATCGGAGGCATTTGATTATTTGGATGCACCCGTACAAAGAATTACAACACCTGATACACCTGCACCATTTTCGAAGAAATTATTCGAGTTATGGTTGCCCAATGCCGCAAAAGTAATAGAAGCTGTTAATAAGGTTATGTATAAATAGGGTGAGAAAATAAAAGATACCTGACTTACTCAGTCAGGTATCTTTTATATTGAAGCAATTAAACAAAGGGATTATACTTAAAAATTCCACCCAATTCTAAAATTAGCTGTTGCCAGATAGGGAGAAACGCTAAAATTATATCCTTTCTTTATTTCATAATCATCGTCTGAATCGTAACCGCTGCTAAATTTTGTCTTCAGTTTTTTTGTGTATCCTAATCCATATCCGGCCTCAAGTCCCAGGTAAAGTTTTTTGATAATATAATAGTCGACTCCTGCAAAAACTCCTAAGCCAAAATTAAAACTACCATCAGGTACCATACGGCCGTTAACCCATTTATCGTAGTATACATCACCTTCGAATTGAAAATCTTCTTTATATACAAACCGCGAGAAACCAATTGCCATTTGTCCTCCAACATATGGTGATAATCTTTCGGTTCCCTTAAAATGTAATTCATAACCGGGTTTTAGGTTTATAGAAAAGTAAGATCTTCTTACCTTTAATTCTTTCTGATCCCAATCAGGATTCTCTTGTTGAATGATATCTGAAGACTTATTAATGCTGAAATTTGCTCCCAATCTATAGGCGCCACTTTCTGAGTTGAACAGACTGAAGTCGGATCTGAATAGTCTTACTTTAAAACCTCCGGGCAGGCTGAATTGTCCTCCCTGATCAGAACCAAATATTTTACCGGGGTCGAAGTTTAGTTCTATAGATCTGTCGCCTTCAGATTGCTTGTATTTCGGAGCAGAATTATCAGGTTGAACTGTTTCCTGAGCTTTTGTAATAGTTATTGATAGGAATAACGCAAGTAAGGTTAGTTTGATTTTCATATCAGTGTGATTTTTATTTTAGATTGTAACATCTTAATCCTTACTCATGGAAGAGTAATGTAATAAGGTGTAAATAATCTTTAAGTAAATTTTTTTTCAGGTTTTGCTAACCGGTTTTAGGGTATTAGTATAAATAATACCAAATAAACATCAAAAACCTTTAGGCTCAGCGCAGCTAATACACATTATCTTCTTTGTGTAATTCATTTTTACCCGCATAAAATATCTTATTCACAAAACAATAACTTCAATTGAGTTCATGAAACCTTTAGGTTAAACCGAAGATTCGACGGAGTCAACCGCTTCGCTTATTACCTTAGCCCTGCTATGCAAGAGATTTGATACTCGTAAAAAAGAACTACACCTCAAATCTAACGGAGCATCTTGAAATTTAATTGGTATAAGTAACTGCAATATAGTAATTATCAATTGAGTATAGTCATGAAAAGTGTTATTTTAATGTTGCTTATTAAATGTTTTGCAGGCAGATACCCGAAATTTTACAATAAATTCAGTTTATCACATAATTAAGCTTATTTATAATTAGTCTTTTTTAAATTGAATAGCTTATTGTACATTTGTGCACTATTTTGAAATATAGTAAGATGACTATAAAAGAGATTCAAGAGGATATAATAGATGAGTTTGAGATGTTTGATGATTGGATGGAAAAATACGATTACATCATTGAACTTGGAAAAACACTCCCTCTGATAGATGAAAAATATAAGACTGACGAGTATTTGGTAAAGGGATGTCAGTCGCAGGCATGGTTGCACGCTGAGTTGGTTGACGGAAAAATAGTTTATGAGGCCGATGGGGATGCTATTATTGCTAAAGGAGTTTTAGCCTTACTGTTTAGAGTTCTTTCTAATCAGCCACCGCAGGATGTGGTTGATACAGATTTGGATTTTCTTAACAAGATCGGGTTAAAAGAACATCTTTCACCAACAAGAGCTAACGGGTTGATGGCGACGATAAAGATGATGAAGTTTTATGCTGTTGCATTGAATGCAAAATCAAAAAAAGATTAATTTTAGAATGATTACAGAAACGCAAATTCAGGTTTTAGGCGATCAGATTGTGGAAGTATTACACACAATTTATGATCCGGAAATTCCTATTGATATATATGAGTTGGGATTGATTTATGATGTTCAGGTATCTGATCATGGCGATGCTAAAGTAGTGATGACCTTAACTACCCCAAACTGTCCGGTTGCTGAATCACTTCCTCAGGAAGTTAAAGACAAGATTGCCGGAATTGAGGGTATTACCAGTTGTGAGCTGGAGTTGACCTTTGAACCACAGTGGACAAAGGATATGATGAGCGAAGAGGCATTGCTGGCTCTTGGTTTTCTATAAGAGAAACGGGAAAAGATAAAAGATAAAAGATAAAAGAGGAAAGATAAAAGAAAAAAGAGAAAAGATTAAGGGAGATTTATTAATTAGCTCTTGATCTTTTCTTTTTTTAGAAATTCCAGATTTCGGGATAGTCCTTTAAACTTTGTACGCTTAACAGGTGATTTCTTAAAAACTTTTCTGAATACTTCTTCTGTCATCTCGTGCCAATCATCTTTTGTAAAATCCAATAGTCCGCCCTGGGCTTCGAATAATGGCTCTTTATGTGGTGTTGAGAATTTGTTCCACGGGCATACATCCTGGCACACATCACAGCCAAAAGCCCAATTGTCCATTTTTCCTTTAAATTCAGAAGGTATTTCATTTTTCAATTCGATGGTGAGGTATGAAATGCATTTGCTGCCGTTTATTATCTGCGGATTTTCGATTGCTTCTGTCGGACAGGCATCGATACACGCTGTACACGATCCGCAATGATCCGTAGCCGGAGAATCTGCTTCCAGTTCCAGGTCGATTATTAATTCAGATATAAACCTGAAAGAACCTTCTTTGTAAGTAATTAGGTTTGCATTTTTTCCAATCCAGCCAAGTCCCGATTTTTTTGCCCACGCTCTTTCAAGTACAGGAGCCGAGTCAGTGAAAACTCTACCGTCTACATCTCCGATTTCGTCATGAATAAAATCCATTAGTTGCCGCAGTTTTTTCTTAATTATATCATGATAATCCTGACCGTAGGCATATTTTGAAATTTTGGGTGCTTCCTGATCTTTTTGAGTGTCAGAAGGGAAGTAGTTGTATAAAAGAGATATTACTGTTTTTGCACCCGGAACGAGTAATCTTGGATCGAGTCGTTTATCGAAATAATTTTCCATATACGACATTTCGCCATGGTAACCCGATTTTAGCCAATTTTCGAGACCTGTTGCTTCGCTTTCCAAAAATTCTGCTTTGGAAAAACCAACAGATGTAAAGCCAAGCCGTTTTGCTTCTTCAATTATTTGTTTTTTATGACTTGTATTATTTAACATCGCTACAAAAATAATCATATACCAATTACAATATGAAATGAACCTGATAAATTCGAGATATTTTTTCTTTAAACGAGTTTGAAATTCTTTGATAAGCTGGGCTACAGGAATAATTTTAAAAGAAGTATAAAGGGAAAAGATAAAGAATTTGTGGCTTATTTTTTACCTGATTAAAAATTAGCCGCGAATTATTAGCGCCGCCTACCGGTTGGCTTTGTTTATAATCATTCCCCCTGTGGGTCAAAATTGTTAAGATTTTGTAATGCTCGTTTGATCTAAGAAAAATATTCTAGCTGCAAAATGGTATAATTACCCGATATTTATCAACACCCGGGTGCAGAGCAACGAAATATAATCCGCCCGGATGGAAGTGGCAGCCTTTGTTTGGGATAGCTTGTGAGAAATATATTTTGGCGGCTGAGCCTTAGCGAAGACCCCGAAATGTGATTTTCGAACTGCTATGCCGGGCAAAGCTATAGCGGAGAGCCGGAAATAGCGCCAAAAACAAGATATGGGAAACATCAGTAATTATAATATATTTGATTATTAGATTTTGGGAGATAAAATAAAGATAAGGAAATGAATTCTGATATATTAAAACTGACAATTGTACAAACTGATATTGAATGGGAAGATGTGTCGGCAAACCTGAACAGATACAGTGATAAGCTGGCTTTGACGAAAGGTAAGGCCGATTTGATTATTCTGCCCGAAATGTTTTCCACTGGTTTTACAATGAATGTAGACAAGGTAGGCCAAAGCCCTGATGGTGAAATAGTGTCGTGGATGAAAAGTACTTCCCTAGAGTTACAAACTGCTGTATTAGGAAGTGTTATTATAAAAGAGGGGAACAGTTACTTTAACAGAGCATATTTCTTCTATCCGGATGGTAGTTTTGAGTATTACGATAAGAAACATTTATTTACTCTTGCCGGCGAGGAAAAAGTTTTTAGTCCGGGTAATGAAAGAAAAGTGTTTGAATATAAAGGTTGGAAAATAATGCCTTTGGTTTGTTACGATCTTCGTTTTCCGGTATGGAGCAGAAATGATCTCAATTATGATCTGCTTATTTATATAGCGAGTTGGCCTGATAAAAGACGTTTTGCTTGGCAGAACCTATTAAAGGCTAGAGCTATTGAAAACATGGCCTATGTAGCAGGAGTGAATAGGGTAGGATTAAATGTTAAAGGTTTTGATTATAGTGGAGATTCAGCGGTTTTGAATAGTTTGGGTGAGAGTATTTTTGAAGCGAAAGAATATGAAGAAGAAGTGGAAATAGTTGAGATAAGCAAGAGTCAGTTGGTAAAAACAAGAAAGGTTTTGGGATTTATAAATGATATAGATGATTTTAGGATAGGTTGATTGCCGAAATAATAACATTAAAAGTCTAAAGTCTAAAGTCTAAAGTCTAAAGTCCAAAGTCCAAAGTCCAAAGTTCAAAGTTCAAAGTTCAAAGTTCAAAGTTCAAAGTTCAAAGTGTAAAGTAGACCCTGGATTTATTTTAGGGTAAAAATATTAAAGTGTTTTTTTGTCATCAACTCACCTGTTGAGCTTTAGCATGATTAGAATTTTCGTGAAAAAAACTTTGGCCTCGCGATGGGAAAGCGTTAAGAATTTAAAATAAACGCAGAGACTATCATCACCGGGGTGTGTAAACTAGGATGTAATAGGCCGAATTATTAATAGCTGTCTGAAATAACTTATCACATAAAAATTTACAAAAAGGAAATTAATATGTTAACTTTCAGAACCAAAAAACATTAAAACAATATTGTATTATGTGGAGGAAAATAAAACCGGCCGGTAGTTTTAAGCTAATACTTATAGGCCTGTTGGCAATATTTAATTTTTCGCGTGTATTGGCACAGGATGCCGGATCGGAGGCTGCAGTTACTGACAGTGTGGTGACTTCGGTTTATGAAGAACTGGAAATTGGGGAGATATCAATAAAATTATCAGATATAAATATAAAGATAACCGGTATTGAAGAGAAGCTTATTAGCGATAATAAATTAACGCATTTGAAATCTGAAAATGAATCGTTCTTAAGTACGATTAATGCCGATTTAGAGGAGTATTCGGAAAAAGAAATACCAGTAAACGACAGAAGGAAGCTAAAAAACGATTTGACTTTCTGGGAGCAGCATCACCAGATGATAGAAGCCAGAAGCTCTGTTATTTCGGATTATACAAATGAACTTGATAACAGGCTGTCGAGGCTTTTGAAACAGGAAAAAGAACTTGAATTTATTTCGGAATTACTAACACAGGGCGAATATTCGGATGCAATCAGAGGAAGGTTGGCCGAGGGGATTGAATCTTTAAATAGGGTAAAAGCTAAAATTGAAGATAAAAGAAATTTTTTATTGGCCCTTTTGGATGATGATTTAGTGGTGGATGGCTTAGTTGTTGGAAGGGTAGATGAGTTAAAAAGAATTATTGAAACTCAGAAGACTGATTTATTTAGTTCAGGTCAGAAACCTTTATCCGGAATCGATTATTCTGAAGGTAATAACTGGTATGCCGGCGGAAAAGTACTGAAGTTTGCAAAGAATGAATTAGCTAATTTAAAAAGTTATCTTTCTATAAATATAGCATCGTTTATATTTCACATACTTTTTACTATAACTTTGATTTTTGTATTCACATATATTCATAATAAAGGCAATAGTGTTGGCCACGGGAAGTATTCGATGTATAAGAAATATTTTCTGGAATTTTTATATACACCAATCAGTTCCGGAATGATTATAGGTTTATTTATGTCGGTTTTTATTTATGATAATATGCCGTTAATACTCAGCGATATTTTCCGATTCATACTTGTATTCCCGTTGATGTATACACTTTTGAAAATCGTTCACGGGAGGTTTTATAAATATGTGTACGCATTAGGTGCAGTTATGATTATTCAGCTTATTTATGAGTTTATACCGACCGATAAGGTGGTTTCGAGAATTCTTCTACTCTTAATGGGAATAATAGAGATAATTTCAGTATTGCATTTTATTTGGCTGATAAAAAATAAAAATCTGTACCGCCACAGGTTGCTGCAGAAAGGGATGATTTTTGTTGCTTATATTTTTCTTACAATGATTGTTATTGGAATAGGAGGCAATATTATAGGTTATGTGAGTTTATCGGAGACTCTTATATATTCTGTTTATGGATCTGTTCTGGTGATAACCCTACTCGTATTAACTTTAATTGTAGTTAATGGCTTTTTGGTTTTCTCGTTCAAAGGAGTTCTGTCGGAAAAGATTGATGCGGTAAGAAAAAACAGAGATACACTTATTGATAAAACGACCAGGTTTGTGAACATTGTATTTTTTCTGTTTGTTGTTCATTTTCTACTTAGGATGATCAGGTTAGATGGCTCGGTTTATGAAGGTTTGTTTGACTGGTTGTCGAAAGAACGCAGTTTGGGTTCTGTGACTTTTACAACAGGAGGAACTATTCTTTTTATTTTAGTTATTTGGATATCGGCAGTAGTGTCGCAGGTTATAAGGTCGGTACTGGAAAACGATGTATTGAAAAAGATGAATCTGGATAAAGGTTTGCCACATACAATTTCGGTGATGGTACGTTATGCTATTATCACTATCGGCTTTTTTATTGCTCTGAGTGTTGTTGGCCTCCCTTTTTCTGAATTTGCCATAATTTTCAGTGCTTTTGGTATTGGTATTGGGTTCGGACTTCAGAATATTATTAATAACCTTGTTTCGGGATTCATTCTTTTGGTGGAGCGTCCAATTAAGATTGGCGATACTGTTGAGGTGGGTACAATGCTGGGAGTGGTAAAATCGATAGGTATTCGTGCCAGTAAAGTAAGAACCTTTGACGGAGCCGAGATTATAGTTCCCAACGGAAATCTGATATCGAGTGAAGTTATAAACTGGACCTTGTCCGATCAAAACAGGCGTATAGAGTTGATTGTTGGTGTATCATACAGCTCAAAGCCTCATCAGGTACACGATATTTTGATTAAGGTTCTCAATGAGCATAAGGAAGTGGTTTCCTATCCTGCCCCGACGGTATTGTTTAACGAGCTGGGAGCAAGCTCACTGGATTTCAGAATGCTTTTCTGGGTGCATGACGATTACTGGGTGAGAGTCAGGAGTGAAATTATGTTTGAGGTTTTTGACAAACTTAGCGAAGCCGGAATTGAAATTCCTTTCCCACAGCAGGACTTACATTTAAGGTCGATTGATGAAGGGATTGTGTTCAAGAGATCTGATGAGAGAGAAAAAGATAAAAGATAGAAGATAAAAGAAGAAAGAGGAAAGAGAAAAGAGAAAAGAGGAAAGATACCTGCCTGCGTGACTCAGTCAGGCAGGAAAGATAAAAGATAAAAGAGAAAAGAGAAAAGAGAAAAGAGAAAAGAGAAAAGAGAAAAGCCTGTCGAAATTCAGTGATTTCAACAGGCTTTTTTTATTTCAAGAACTTGATGCGGACTATAGTTTAGTCAGCCAGTTTCGCATATTTACTTCT